>PKZR01000344.1 GCA_003133815.1 Limisphaerales bacterium
GGCGCTGGGGAATGGGATGGGCGCGACGTCGCCTTGAGCAGATCATTTAACGCCGTTGGCATTTTTAGACAGACCAATTTTTAGAATTCAATTTGCGCCGCCGTTTGCGATTGAATCATGTATAAAATCTAAATCCAAACTAATCTGAGTGGGTTGCGTGAAATTTTCCGCTTCAATTTTATCAACAGCCGCTCGAACAAAACTTACGATGCCGGTGTCAGCATAAAATTGAGTTCTTACTGCTCCAATAAAATGATCCATCCCAGCAAATTCAAAACTCTTCTCGCCAATTTTTTTGATAATTTTTATTTTCTTATCTTGCCCGAACTGAACCTCAAATCCATTCCGTTTCAATTCATCAATTAAAAACCCGGGGTTGTATAAAGTCATAACTCGCATTTTTTGGAAAATTATTGCTTTACGCACCGTGACGTCCAAAGGCCAAAAAAACAAAGGTATCATGCCAAATGGATGGAAGTATCTACCTTCTGCTGGATACAAAATCCAAGATGTTAGAATAAAATTTTGCGGCAGACTTTTATCAATAATTTCTGCGGTTGGGCTTTTTAAGTTTTCGAGATTTTGTTGAAAACTTGCACCCGTTTCAATTGGTTCTTTTTTTAACTGCGAATAAATTGGCATCTCGTCAAACTTCATCCCGACTAGCAACAGTCCACGGTCAACTTTAATGGTTCCCCACTTGCCCAATGATGAGCGATCAAAAAGTTCTTTGAGCTTCGTTTCAACCAGATGCATTTCAACTTTATTGGACGGATGATTCTGAAGCGGTGGTTTGAATGCTTCTTGCATACCTTTGACTTGTTTCTTAAGTCGGTCCAAAAGCTCTGGTGGAAGCTGCTCTGAATTTGGTTTGGCCTGTGCCTCCGAAATTTTAGGCAGCATTTCTTTCGGTAATTTTCCTCCGGCCAAGGTAATGTTGACTGAAATTTCAGTTTCGGATTTTTTATGTGATTTAATCTCACCAATAGCTGCAATTTTTAAGTCAATCGGGTCTATTAAGCTAAAATCCCCAAGGCGAAGAAATGTTGTGATTGAATGCATCAACACAATGTATTTTCCAAACCGAGGCGTATTTCTGGCAAATTCATATTCACCTCGCCCTCCTGTGTTAAGCGCAAGGTGAGGAATAAACTCGTGATCGTAGTGCCTTTTTAAGAGTTCTCTCTCGTTTCCATAAAAAATCCAGGCAAACGAATCACCCAACGCTTTGCCAACGTCCAAAACTTGGGTTAACACACGTTTGTAGCGAACCAATGTTTGTATGCTCTCGGAAATCTGTTTTTGATTGGACGATGTTTTTTGAGAATTGAGATTTCTTTCTTCTCGACAAATTGTGCGGTAAGTCGCCTCGATTTGATAAAGCGCAGTCAATAATGTGGGTTGAAATGAAAATAAAGTTTCCGCATTGTTCATAGCGGAAAGTTTTGCCCAGCAATCCTGAAATATTTCTTCAGCCTTTGAAACGGTTTGCCTGATTTGCGCTTCAGTAATCATGCAAAGCTATTATCATTTCACGAAAGCTGTTCCCGCCAGCGTGCCAGTTGCTTCTCGCGAACCTTTCCTAGGGGAAAAATGGTGCGCATAGCAGGACTTGAACCTGCACACCTTGCGGCACTACCACCTCAAAGTAGCGTGTCTGCCAATTCCACCATATGCGCGCGACCAGCAAAATAAAGGGTTTCAGGGTCGGAGGAAAGTTAAAAATGGTTCCGGCCCATGATCTGGCTTGGACTGATAATTGATCTGACAAAAAATGTGCGCCTATTTACGCCGTAGCCAGATTGTCCTCCAGCATTTTTGAATGCGCGGAATTTTCCGACGGCTGGGCGGCGGCGGGCGCTTTTTCAAAAACTTTGATCGGTTCGTAGAAGGTATTTCGTTGGACGGGCGTCAGGCCGGTTTCACGAATGGCCTTGATCATGTCCGCCTCGGTCTGCAATTGCGGCGAGGTGGCGCCGGCCATGTGGAAGATGTGCTCCTCGATGATCGTGCCGTGGATGTCGTCCGCGCCGTAACTCAGCGCCACCTGAGCCAGCTTCAGGCCGAGGCCCACCCAATAGGCGGTGATGTGGGGGAAATTGTCGAGGTAGATGCGGCTGACGGCGATGGTGCGCAGCGAATCANNCGCAACTGCCGCAGATGATCCACGCGGTCGGCGAGCGTTTCGACATGGCCGTAGAGCATGGTGCAGGTGCTGCGCTGGCCCAGACGGTGCCAGGTGCGGTGGACATCCAGATATTCCTCGGCGGATTCTTTTCCCTTGGCGATTTGCGAGCGGACTTCCTTGCGGAAAATTTCCGCGCCGCCNNTTGGCGAGCCAGGCGAGGTGGAGAATTTCAATGGCGGTGAAACACTTCAATTGCAGCCGGCCATCGAGGTTTTTCAACGCCTTCAGCATGTCGGTGTAATAGCTGAAGGGCAGCGACGGATGCAAACCGCCGACGATGTGCAGTTCGGTGATGCCGAGCTGGAGGGCTTCGCGTGCCTTCTCGACGATCTGCGGGACGGTCAGCTCAAAGCCGTCCGCATCGCGTTTCTTGCGCGCGAAGGAGCAGAACTGGCAGGACAGGATGCAATAGTTCGAGTAGTTGATGTAGCGGTTGATGATAAAGCTGGCGTGGTTGTTGCCGGTCTTTTTCCGCCGTGCAAAATCAGCAATCGCGCCCAGCGCATTCAAATCCTTCGATTCAAACAACCGCAGCGCGTCGGCCTCGGTAATGCGTTCGCCCGCGACCACCTTGTCGTAAAGGTCGCGAAGTTCGCTGTGTTGAATAAAGAAATTCATTCGTTTGCCTCCCGGAATGATTCAGATTTTACCGCGTCGGAAACCCGAAAGCCCGCGTTGCTTTCAAGCTGTCCGACAAATTCCCGGACTGATTTGATGAGCCGCCGGTGTTTCGCCTCCACCAACAAAGCCAGCAGCCCGGCGATGCGAACGCCTTCGCGCGCCGCCACCCGGCGTCCCAGCTTTTCATCAATCAGCAACAAGTCCGCCTTCGTTTCCTTTGCGAGCACGATGGCCTCGGCCTCGCCCAAATCCAGTTCCGCCTCCAGTCGCGCGACCATTTGCCGGTCGGCTGCATCGCGAACTTCGAGGAACGCCGGCAGGGCTTGATGCGCCCGGAACAATTCCTGCTGGACAACAGGCGGAATCAAAATTTTCCCGTGAAGTTTCTGGAGCAAATCCAGATGGCCGATGTGGATGAGCGACGTGATGACCGATGTGTCGCTGACAACGATCATTTTTCACGCAACGCCGCCAGTGTGCGCAGGTCGGCCCGCAGATCTTCGACGTCGTAATGAATGGAAATTTCACGACGGCCCAGTTCCTTTTGAAATTGCAACTGTGGCAATCGGGCAATTTCCGCCGCCCGCCCCAAAGTGATCCGCCGTTCCGTGAACAACCCCACAGCCAGCTCAAGCAAAGCCTGCGGTTCGGTCAATTCCAAACCGCGCAGCGTCTTGTCCTGAATTTCAATCACCATGCCGTTAGTGTAGCTGTTTTGTTTGGAACAGCAAGAGCCGGGCTGGAAGCGCTGTCCTACGTAAACGCCCCGAACAATGCGCGCATTTCCTCATCCACGTCCGCAGCATCGGCCAGCGTCTGTGAAATTTCGTCGCGCAGCAGGACGCGGTAACGCTTGCGCAGACGATGAACCGCCACGCGGACGGCGGTCTCTTCCATGCCCAATTTTTTGGCCGCTTCCGAGGATGACGATTCGCTTTTGCCCGTGGTAAGAAATATTTTCAAATGCCCGAAGATCTTCGCCTTGCCGTCCGCTTCGCATTCCTTTTGAAGGCGCCCAATGACTTTGGCGAGCAGCGCCAGCGCCCATTCGCGGTCGAACGCCTTGTCGGGGCTCGGCTCGTTGGTCGCGGCGACCTGAAACTGCGTGTCCGCCGTCTGCCAGTCGAGCGACAAATTCTTTTCCCCACCGCCGCGCTTGAGCCGCTGCGATTTTTTCCATTCGTTGATGAGAAAATGTTTCAGCGACGCCAGCAGGAATGCCCGGAACCGCCCGCGCTCGGCGCTCAAGCCCGCGAGATAATTCTTCTCCAGAAATCGCGTGAAAAATGCCTGCACCGAATCCTCCGCGTCCTCCTTGTTGTGGCCGCGGCGGCGGACGTAGGCGTAAAGGGGAAACCAGTAGGTGCGGCACAGTTCCTCCAGCGCGTGATCGGACTGCGGCGTGTGCCGCCGGCCCGCCGCGAGCACGACCGTCCAGTGCGTCGTGGCGAAGACGTCGCCCGGCGCGGTCGAGGCTGGCGTGGAATGTTCGGAGGCCATTTCAGAAATTGTAAGAGACGACGTGAGGAGTCTCTAACTTTTCTTTTAATTAAAGACTCGTCACCTCGTCTCCTACAAAGCGATACAGAAGCGAAACGGGAGAAATGTTACCAGATTTTTCCGGCGACGTGGGCGGCAGTGCCGCTGCCAGCAAAGTGCTTCGCAAGGGAAACGTCGAGGGGCGCAAGCGGCATCAAATCCAGCTTGAGGAGGGGTAAAATCACCCGGCTGCCGTCGGAAAGCGTCAAAGTTCGTCCTCGCGCTCGGTGTAAAATAATTTGTGGGCGCGGTCATAGTCTGCTTCCGACACGGAGACCTGGGCGGGACGACTCAAATCGCCGTCGTCGGGCGCG
>PKZR01000197.1:0-252 GCA_003133815.1 Limisphaerales bacterium
CTTCAACGGGGTCAGCCTGTTCAATGGAGACTCCCTTAACGTCACCGTTACAAGTGATGCTGCCACATACACAAACAAGGGCGTCGATCTGACGGCCTCCACGTATTCGACGTTGGCCAGTCAGTCTCTCGCCACCACCAGTGGCGCACTGACTGCGTTGGGCGACGTGACGGCGGCCATCAGCCAGTTGGCGTCGGATCGTGCAAACGTCGGTGCCAACATTGAGACGTTGACCGACTACAGCAACCAGCT
>PKZR01000197.1:276-13083 GCA_003133815.1 Limisphaerales bacterium
CTGGATTGATGCAGGCAGAATATTAGAAATATGGACAAATAGAACGGAGTTAAAAATATGTCAACCACGACCAGCACAATCAGCTCGATCAACGGCACAAGCCTTTCTTCTCTCATATCTACCGGAGCCCTGGCCAGCGTAGGCAGTTCCACCAACAGCAGCAACACGAGCCTGGCCTCCAGTCTGGCCGTGTCGGGTTTGGCTTCAGGCATGAACTGGCAAACCACGGTTCAGGAGCTTGCCACCGCCGAGCGCGGGCCGGAAACCCAGTGGAAAACTCAGCAGACTTCGCTAAACGCCCAAAATTCTGCATTCACGACCATCGCTGGCAACCTTGCCACGTTGCAAACCGATTTGGAGACACTGCAAGATCCGACCCTTTATGAAGGCGCTTCGGCACAAAGCTCCGATTCAAGTGTTGCCACTGCCAGCGCCGCCTCTGGTGCCACACCAGGCAGCTATGTTTTCAACATTTCACAATTGGCAACCGCCGCCCAGCTTAATGGTCAAACCAACATCAACCAATCGTTGGTTCCCACCGGCAATCCGGCAGATGTGACGATTGGCACGGCAGGTTTTTCCACACCGGTGACCGCCGGCACGTTTATGGTGGACGGAGTACAGGTAAACATCGCTTCAACCGACAGTTTGCAGGACGTCTTCAATCACATCCTCACCGCCACAAGCAACAAGGTGAGTGCTTCCTATAATCCCAGTACTGACGAAATTACATTGGCCAGCAGCGACGGCAGCCCATTGGTTCTTGGCAGCGCGGCGGACACCAGCAATTTTCTTCAAGTCGCGCAACTATACAACCCAGATCCAAGTACAGTGACCAGAGCCGCCGCGACCGGGATGGCTTCATTTTCCACTTCCGTGACCGCCGGCACATTTACAGTGGATGGATCACAGATAACTGTTGGTTCCACCGATACTTTACAGGATGTTTTCAACAACATCGCCTCCGCCACCAGCAACAAGGTGAACGCCAGCTACAATTCCAACACGGATGAAATTACGCTGGCCAGCACCGACGGCAGCCCGTTGGTTTTGGGCAACTCGGCGGATACAAGCAATTTTCTTCAAGTTGCACAACTAAGCGTTCCCAATCCCGATTCCGTGACAAGCACCTCCGCACTGGGCAAGGTGAATACAACAGTGACCATGACAGATGCCGACTTGGCCACTCCCATTTCTGACGGCGGAAGTGGGAATGGTGCCTTTACCATAAACGGGGTGACCATCAATTACGATGCCAGCACAGACAGTATTCAGAACGTCCTCGATCGGATCAACAGTTCTTCAGCCGGCGTAACCGCGGCTTACGATACGGTGAACAATCGCTTCGAGTTGACCAACAATACCACCGGGAATGTGGGGATTTCAATGCAGGATCAGCCGGGGGCGGGCAACTTTTTGGCTGCCACCGGACTTTCCGGCGGCACACTCACCAGCGGGAAAAATTTGACTTATACCCTTAATAACAGCAGTCAAACGCTGGTAAGCCAGTCCAATACCATCACTCAAGCCAGTTCCGGCATCCAAAATCTTTCGGTTACCGCCCTCGCACAGGGATCTGCTACTGTGACCGTGGGCAGCGATACAAGTCCTATCAGCACCGCTATCCAGCAATTCATCACCGATTACAACTCGGTGCAGAATGACATCAGCAGCCAGCAAATCGTTTCAACCGCTTCCGATGGCACTGTTACTCCCGGCACGCTTACCGGTGACCAGACAGCCGATGATATTGCCTCAAACCTGCGTTCTTTGAGCTTTGCTGCAGGTTCCGGATTATCAGGGGCAATCAAAACTTTGGGTGATTTGGGCATCGAGACCAATGGACAGAACAACACCCTCACTCTGAGCGATTCCAGCACGCTCAATAGCGCGCTGGCTAATAATCTAAGTTCAGTTCAATCGTTTTTCTCTGATTCGACCAACGGCATGGCGACACAATTAGGAAAATTTATAACCAGTGTCACCGCATCTGATGGAGAACTAACGAATCATCAGGCCAGCCTGTCGCAGCAAAGTGGTAACATCACCACACAAATCAACAACTTGGAAACAAAAATCACGTCAGACACCGCCCAATGGACATCAGAATTTCAAGCAATGGAACAGGCGCAATCGCAAGTCAACCAGGAACTAACCTACCTTTCTGAACAAGTCAGCAATGGTTCGCTCTAAAATGAACCAGACCACTCCAAGCAGCATGGACACGCGGTTGGAAAATAATCGCAGCACGCATTGGATTTTGGGTGCGGTTTGGTGCCTGAGTTTTGCTGCGCTGACAGTGTTGCTCTCAGGATGTGAGACGTCGGACTTTGAGGCAGCCACGCTGGGCACTCCATACAAGCCTAACAATATTTTTGTTGCCACCAACCAATTGCCGGATGATTTGAAGCGTGTTGCCGTATTGCCTCTGGCTTGTGTCGGGCGACAGACGGATTTGCTCGAAGGACGCGACGCGCTTGAACCGGTATTGGTCGCCGAACTTATCAAGGCAAAAAAATTTGACGTGATTACAGTGCCGCCTGAGGAATTAAGCCGGCTGACCGGCCGGGCGGATTGGACCGGTGAAGAAGTATTGCCCGCCGGCTTTCTGGATTTGATCAAAAAACAATACGGCTGCGATGCGGTTTTGTTCTGCCAATTAACGGAATTCCAAGCATATCCACCGCTGGCGGTCGGATGGCAGCTCAGGCTTGTATCCGTTCGCGGGCAAAAAACACTGTGGGCCAGCGACGAGCAGTTTGACGCTGGAAAACCCGCCGTGATGGCCGGTGCAAGGTTTTACCAGCAGCGCGAAGAACGGCAGTTTGGCGATGAATCGGCGGTGTGGCTTGCGTTGAATTCACCGAGGAGTTTTGGGCAATATTCCATCGCCTGTCTTTTTGACACATTGCCTGCAAGATGAAAAACAGCTAAAGTTTCGGTTGTAGAAGCCGATAAACCAGTCAGTTAGTAACGTACAGGTATAACAATAAAGTTTGATGAGGATATGGAAATTGAATTCAATATAAACCGGGCCACCGCTCCCAATCCCAGCCAGCCTGTTGCCAGGAGCAGTACCCCCGAAACACCGCAGGACAGCGCGTCTTTGGGCAAAACCGACGCATTGAAGTCGGCCATCAACAAAGTTCCCCTGGTGCGTCCTGAAAAAGTGGACGCCGCGCGCGCCGCAATATCCGACACAAAATATCCGCCGGATGCAATGTTGAAAGCCATTTCTTCTTTAATCGCTGAGAAGATCCAATAGTTTTTCCAAACCTGCTAAACATCATGGTTACAGCCAATCCTTGGAAATCTTACCGCCAAATCGCCACGCAAACCGCGCCACCCGGCCAGTTGATTCTGATGCTGTTCGACGGCGCAGTGAGATTCCTGGAACGCGGTCTTACCGGTTTCGCCTGCAGTGATCCGGCGGAGGCGAACATGACCATTCACAACAATTTCCGGCGCGCTCAGGACATCGTCCGGGAATTGAACCGCGCCTTGAACATGAAGCAGGGTGGCGAATGCGCGGAAACATTACGCCAGCTTTACAATTATTTCGAGCGTCGGATTTGGGAGAGCAATATGAAGAAGCGCCCCGACGGGGCCAGGGAAGTTATCAAACACCTGACTGTCTTGCGTGACGCTTGGGCCACCATGCTGACCAGTCAGGGAATGCCGCTTGGAGAAAACTTAAGACAGGATATCTCACTGGCTGCTGCCTGAAAGGTTCCATTATTTATGAATGCCGACCGCGATTTACAAAACAGCTATCGGGAATGGAAACGGCTGGCCGAGGCGGAAGGTGAAGCCATCCGTGCCGGCAATTGGATGCTGGTCTTTGACTGCCAGAACGTTCTCCGCCAACTTCAACCGCGCATCATACGCCAGACCGAGGCCGCACATCGGGAATGGAAGACTCTGGGTTTGGATGCCGAGGTGATGGAAAACAATTTGAACGCGGTGATTCATAACTTGATTGAACTCGAACGCCGCAACCGTTCCTTGATTGACGCCCGCCAGCGCCTGGCGCAGGAGGAATTGTCCAAATTGGAGCAGGCCAGCCTCACTTTGCGCCGGATTCAGCGGAGTTATACGCCTCCAAACACTGCTAGGTGGACTTCTTTTTCCTAGCCGCACATTCAATAAAAAAATCCCTCAAGTAATTTTCGCCCCTGCCGATAATAGACTGAAGTTGTTGTGAGGCTTTGCCTCATAATATGCGTCTCTGTCCGGAAGCCGGAGACGACGGTAGCATTCTTGGGTTATGTCGGAAAGTGGCACGAACGATCTACGGTCAACCGCGTCCAACCGCATTCTTGTGGTGGACGACGAGGAGATTGTATTGTCCGCGTTGCGCGACACCCTGCGCCGCCAGAACTACGAGGTTTTTGCAACCACCCAGCCGGTCGCCGCTCTGGAGGAACTACGGAAAAATCTGTTCGCGGTTGTCATCGCCGACCAGCGCATGCCAATCATCAGCGGCCTGCAACTGCTTGACCAGGCTAGGCAAATCCAGCCCAGCGCCACACGCATTCTCATCGCGGCGGTGGTGAGCCTGGACACGGTCATTGACGCCATCAACAAGGGGGAAATATACCGGTTCATTGTCAAGCCATGGCTGCGCGAGGAATTGCTCGTGACCATCAAGAATGCGATGCAGCGCCATGAACTGATCATTCAGAACATCCGCCTGCAAACCGCAACGCAGACAATGAACGGCCAGCTGCTGGAATTGAACCAGTCGCTCGAGGAACAGGTGAAACTCGTCGCGCGGCAGAATCAGCAGCTTCTGCAGATGAACCAGACTCTTGAACAGAATCTGTTCCGTTCCATGGAACTTTCCCTGCATGCATTGCAGGCATTTTATCCGACCCTCGGCGATCAGAGCCGGCGCGTGGCTCAACTATGCCGTCCCATGGCGCAAGTTGTTGATCTGCCCCAGAAAGAACGCCGCATTTTGGAATGCGCCGCATTGTTGCATGACATCGGTTTGGTTGGAACACCGCGTTCCCTGATCAAGCGCTGGCAGGAAAACCCGGCGGTTTTAAACGCCGCCGAGAAGGTGCTCATTGAGCAGCATCCGGTTCTGGGTCAGGAATTGTCCGCGTTCGGCAGCGGCATGGAAGAGGTGGGCCTGCTCATTCGGGCCCATCATGAACGGATGGATGGCGACGGCTACCCGGACAAACTGGCCGGTGACCAAATTCCGTGGCTGGGCCGGTTGCTGGCTGTTGCCGTGGCCTTTGCTTCCAGCAAACTTGTTCACGACGACGCTGTGGAAGAAATCAAAATGCAGGCCAACGCCGCTTTTGACTCGGATGCGATCCGTGTTTTTTTGCGGGCATTGCCTCTGGCCCATGCGCCGCGCAGGGAACGTCAAATTCAGCTTTCCGAACTCCGCCCTGGCATGGTGCTGGCGCGGGAGGTGTGCGCGCCCAACGGCCATTTGCTCGCACCGGAAGGCCAGCCGTTAAATTTTACTTACATTGAGAAACTTCTAAACCACAACCGGATTCAACCGATTGATAAATCGTTGGTTGTTTACTGCTGAACCATGTTGACACCTGCGGCCATTTTAGACCAGTCGGGGGAAGTGTTCGTGGAATCGCGTTTTCTTGTGGAGCAGTGGTGGCGCAGCTTTTTTGAATCCTCCGAGGACGCCCGGGTTGTTTGCCGCTCGGACGGACTGGTTGTGAAAATCAACCCCAAGGCCGGGCGCCTTCTCAAGCTGGACCACGCGGCCACCGAGGGGCATTTTTGCATTTTCGATGTTCTGCTGCCTCCCGCCGGTTCCAAATTGCACGAGGCGCTGGGCAACGGTCGTGTCCGCACAGACACGCTCCATTCTGTCATCATCATGACCGAAGGCAGGCAAAGCGGCATGACGGATCTGGAGTTGGTGCCGTTGGATCTAAACCACACGCTTGTCACCTTCAAGGATGTCGCCCGCCGGATGCGTCTGGAATCCCATGTCAACCGGCTCGTCACGGCCATTGACGCCACGCCGGATGTTTTTTTTCTGACAAACGCCGATTTTCGAATCACTTTCGTCAATCCTGCATTTCATAATGTCACCGGCTACGGCATTGAAACCGTGCTGGACCGCACGGATGATTTCCTGCGCGCACCGTCCGAGGCGGAGAAGGTTCGGACCTATCTGGAGCAAATCAGCCAGGGCCGGGAATGGATCGGCGAACTGGTCAACATTCGCAGCGATGGCACGCCTTACCAGGTCGAGGCCACCATCTCGCCGATTTCAGACATGGCAGGCCGGTTCATCGGTTATGTGGCCTGCGAACGCGACATCACAGCCCGGAAAAAATTGGAGGGCGATCTTCGCATGCAGCACGATTTTGTGCGCAGCATTCTGCAGTCGCTCAAAGGTGCCATTTACAGCCTTGACCGGGAATTCCGCATTACTCACGCCAATGACGGGTGGCGGCAGTTGCCGGCCCAGCATGGCGGTCTCCGGTTGGACGGACCGCCGGAAATCGGCCGTTGCCTGCTGGATTATGTTCCCGACAATGCGCGCAGGACGGAGTTTATGGAAACCTTTGAAGCCGTGCTTCAGAGCGGCCAGGCGCAGGACAATCGTTTTCAGGCTTCCGATGGGCATTTTTGGCTCGTGAAAATTTCTCCATGGATTCACGCTGGCCAGGTGCGCGGCCTGATCTGCAACATTTCCGACCAGACCCGTTATCACGAGCTGCAGAACCAGTTGTTTCAGTCACAGAAAATGGAAATCATCGGCACGCTCGCCGCCGGTGTTGCGCATGATTTCAACAACCTTCTGCAGGCCATTCGCGGCAATACCAGTCTTGTGATGATGCAGGCGCCGCAGGATTCAGACCTGCATCGCTGGGGCGAGCAGATCAGCCTTGCCGCCACTCGCGCCGCCGAAATAACCCAGCAGCTGCTCTCCTTCAGTCACCGCTCCGAGGGAAAACAGCGCGCCGTGCTGGATTTGAACCAGATTGTCCAGGAAGCGGGTCAGCTCGCGCGCCGCACGCTCCGGTCCGATGTAAATTTTGAAATTGTCCCGTCACCGGTGGCCATACCGGTGAAGATTGAGTTCAGCCGGGCCACGCAGACGCTGCTCAATCTGTGTGTCAATGCCCAGGACGCCATGCCCGAAGGCGGCACGCTCACCATCAAAAATGCGGTGGTGAAGCTGAATGCCGAAACTGCAAAACGTCATTCTGCGTCGGTTGAAAATGAATTTGCCCGTTGCAGCGTTACGGACACCGGCTATGGCATTCCGCCAAACGTGCTGCCCCGGCTCTTTGAGGCGTTTTTCACCACCAAGGGCAGGGCCGGCACCGGCCTCGGACTTTCCATCGTGCATCGCATCATGCAGGAGGCCGGCGGCTTTGTGGAAGTTGACAGCGCACCCGGCTGCGGCACCACGTTCCACCTTT
The DNA here is from genome assembly GCA_003133815.1 of Limisphaerales bacterium. Classification (GTDB taxonomy): domain Bacteria; phylum Verrucomicrobiota; class Verrucomicrobiia; order Limisphaerales; family UBA11358; genus UBA11358. The sequence continues at coordinate 7,698 of PKZR01000197.1, forward strand.
ATTTTCCCATTGCCGTTGAAAATCTCACGGCGAAGCTCCGCCAGCCCGAGCACGTTCTGCCTTGCGGCAAGGGCAGGGTGCTGGTGGTGGACGACCTGGACTTGTTGCGCGACTTTGCCAAAAGTTTTCTTGAAACGACCGGTCTCACCGTTCTCGTGGCCGCCTCGGGACGCGAGGCTCTGAAACTTTTGGAAAAGGAAAATGGCGCGGTGGACATCCTCTTCACCGATTACAGCATGCCCGGCATGAACGGCGCCGACCTTATTGAACAGGTCGCCGTGCGCTGGCCGGACATACGCCCGGTGCTTGCCTCCGGCTATCTCGAAGACCCGGTTCTGAAACGGTTGGAGGATTTGAAAGCCAAAGTTCTGACCAAGCCCTACGAAATGCAGGAAGCCGCAGTCGCGCTCATCAGCCTGCTGCCCAAACAAGGCTCAAAATTTTAAAATCATTTTGCCGGAGATTTGGACAAAACCGAAACCCGGCGGAATGATGCCTGTTTGGAGCGTGTCTTATAAATCGGAACCTGACTTTTCTTCCTCATCGTCATCCTCAGTTTTGGGTGTTTTAAAGTTTGAAACCCGATTGAGCAAGGGCAACTTATGGCTTGGAATCGTCTCGTGGAAATAGTTGTTCCAGACAACCACTTGGGTGGCTGGTCTGGGATTTCCAAAACGGTTAACCATTAAAGAGAAAGTGAGACTAAAATGCCTAAATTTCATATTTTGCATGATTATGGGCACGACAGTGACGAAGGTCTCGGTAACCGGGAACGTTGTATGGCATCCGTGCTTGTGTTCATGGTTCGTCCAACCAGGTCAGCGACTGGAGCGACACGGTCACGCACATGGCGACGTAAAAGCCAAAACAAAGCAGATGAAGTGGAAGCCGGAATGAGCGCTCGTTCCGGCTGTTTTGTTTGCCAAACGGGGGTGAATTTTGGAAGGTTAAATTTTTGAGCCAACCCATGTTGGCTGCTGCAAACATCATTTAATTTTCTCCACCCGGATTTTATTCGTGTCGTTCATGCCGAGCTGGAGCAGGGCGGCGTTGGCGTAAAGTTCGAGGTTGGGCTTGAACTCCGGCGCGTCGAACGCGCGGCGTTCGTGCTCCAGTTCCTTTATCGCCAGCGTGTCGAGCGCCACGGGGTCGCGGCTGAACCAAAGCTGGTCCAGCACGAACGAATATTGCAGCAGCCCGCGCGAACTGCCCTCGTATTGGCCGATGAGCGCATCGGTGATGTTGAGGGCCACGCGGTCGCCGAGCGAGGGCATCGCATAAATCTCCGGCACGGCCACGGCAAGGCGGTCAACGTCGCTTTCAAAACGGAACGTGTTGTCCACGCCGCCGAGCGCGAGGCTGTAAAGCTGGCCGCACGCGCCGAGTTCATTTTCATTCAGCAGCGGCGCGATGGATATGATTTTGGTGATCTGGCGGCTGACGAGCATTGAGACAAAGGATTTTCGCCCGACGCCTTCGCCCTTCTGTCCAAATTCCAGATCGCCGTAAAGCAGGTTGCCGATGACCGGGCTGTCCGGCAGATAAAAATTCGTCGGGTCGTAGCCGGTTTCCACCGCGCCCGACGCGCGGACGCCGAGCTGCGCGGCGAGCTTGAAAAATCCGGCGGCGCGCAAATCGTCCGCGTGCTTGTCCCAGATGATGATGTTTGTCGCCGGCATGCCCGCGTCGAGCAATCCGTGGATCACGGCGGCGACGACAATGGGCCGTGTGCCGCTCAATTCGCCCGCAGCGGAAAAAACCTTGATGCCGACAACGTCCTGCGTGGAAACCAGGCTGCGCCACGCCCCGGCGGCGGTGGTCTTGCCGGTGAAATTCGTGATGGCAAGACCGACCATTGCCTGCAGGACGGCTTCGTCCGGCTGAAAATTGAGGATGGCGTTTGTGTTCTCGACGATGAGGACCCGCACCGCCGCGTTGGTGGGGCGGAGCATGGACAAATCGTCGGCACGGGCTTGAAAACCCGCGATCCACAAAGCCGCAAAAACAAATTGTATGAGCGCGTTTCTTGACACTTTCGGGCGCGGATGCTAACACCAAAGACGATGTTGGTCACAAAAAATCGGATTTTAAGCGGCGCAATTCTTTTCCTGCTGGCGGTGTTCATCGCGGGCTGCACGCCGCCGGGGCCGCGCGCGATGCTCAAGGGCAAAAAATTTCTTGAGCGCGGCGATTTCAACTCGGCGGTGGATCAGTTCAAAACGGCCACGACAATTCTGCCGGCGAACGCGCAGGCGTGGAATTATTACGGCGTCGCGCTTCAGCACACCGGCCAGCCGGAAGACGCGGTGGACGCCTATAACCGCGCGCTGACGCTCAATCGCGATTTGACGGAGGCTCATTACAATCTCGGTTCATTGTGGCTGGAGCAGAACAAGCTGGATTCCGCGATCACGGAATTCACCGCCTACACGCTTCGCCGCAGCAACTCGCCGGAAGGCTGGCTCAAGCTCGGCACGGCGCAATTGCGGGCTGGCGAAATCGTGTCGGCGGAAAAAAGCTTCAGCACCGCCTATTACATGAACACGAACAGTCCCGAGGCGCTGAACGGCTTCGGTCTCGCGCGCATCCAGCGCGGACGTCCGCGCGAGGCGTCGCAATTTTTTGCAGCCGCCATCGGGCGTGATCCAAATTATGCGCCGGCCATCCTGAACCTGGCGACTGTCGACGCGGAGTATTTGCGCGACAACAAGGCCGCCTTGGAAAACTACCATGCCTATCTTGCGCTCACGCCCCGGCCGGCGGACTGGGACGAAGTGAACGCCCTCGCCAGCAGCCTGGAAGAAACGCCCGTTGTCGCCGTGGCAAATCCGCCTCAGGAAAATCCGCCCGCACCGCTGCCTCCGCTTGTGTTGAACGAAGCGAGGACGCAAACGAGCACTTCAATCCATTCCAGCACGCAGCCGAAAATGCAGCCGACGATTCACAAGACGCAGACAACTGTAAAAGAGCAGCCGCAGCAGACCACGGTTGCGACTTCGCAGTCGGCGCAATCACCCGGTGCTTTGCACAATCTAAACCCGTTCCACTGGTTCAATTCTTCAACGCAGGAAAATTACTCCCAAAACGGCGTCACGCCGCTGCCTGCGGAAAATACGATTCAGCCCACGGAATTAAATCCTCCACCTGTTCCGAAGCCGGAAAAAATCGCCCCGCCGCCACCGCCGGTTTTCCCGCGCTATTCCTTTTTGTCGCCGCGCAAGCCCAGGGCGGGCGACCGGAAGGCCGCGTCAGGCGCGTTCACCAGGGCGCGTGCGTTTGAGGAGGACTCGCAACTGGCGGAGGCCGCGCAAGCCTATCAAAAGGCGGCGCAACTCGATCCCGCGTGGTTCGAGGCGCAGTATAATTACGGCGTGCTGGAGTATCGGCTCCGGAATTTCCGGCAGTCACTCGCCGCATCTGAAATGGCGCTGGCCATCCAGCCGGATTCGGCTGCAGCGCGCTATAATTTCGCGCTTACGCTCAAGGCGTCCGGTTACGCCACAGACGCGGTGAACGAGTTGAAAAAAATCGCGGCGGCGGACCCGGACCTGTCCAGCGCGCAACTCGCGCTGGGTGACATTTACGCGCAACAGTTGCGCGACACGGATTCCGCGCGGGAGCATTACCTCAAGTTTTTGGATCTCGACCCGCGCAATCCTCAGGCCACGAACGTCCGCTTCTGGCTGGAATCCAATCCGCAGTGAAAATCGGTAATTAAACAGCCGACGGGGAAGATCTTGGGAACAAGGATGATTTTCAATTGCGACAGGTAAAATTAGAGCTATAATTCAAACTGGCTGTCGCGGAAAACCAGCCATGAACAAACACCGCATGAAAAATGACCTCTCCAGCTTCGCCGCGCGCCTGCGCGAATTGATTGCCAGCCGGCAATCTGCAATTGGTGATCCACAATTCTCCGCGCTGGCGCTGGAACTTTTTGCGCTCCAGTTCAAACATAATTCCGCCTACCGGAAAATCTGCGAAGCGCGCGGGCGGACGCCGCAAGCGGTCGAGCATTGGACGCAAATTCCCGCCGTGCCGGCTGCGGCGTTCAAGGAACTGGAATTGACCAGCGTTGCTCCGGACGAACGGATGGCAGAATTTCGTTCGAGCGGAACGACTGAGCAGAAGCAAAGCCGGCATTATCATTCGGCGGAGTCGTTGGCGTTGTATGAGGCGTCGCTGTGGAATTGGTTCAAACAAAATTGCGGAGTGCGGAGTGCGGAGTGCGGATTGGTTGTCCTTACGCCGCCGCCGGAAAAAGCGCCGAATTCATCCCTGGTCCATATGTTCGAGATCGTGCGACAAAAACTAGGCGGGGCTGAAACAGCATTTGTCGGCAGTCTGGCGGACGACGGCGCATGGACTTTGGATTTCACCGACACCATCGCAGCCCTGGGCCATCATCCGCAATCCGCAATCCGCAATCCGCAATTGCTGCTTGGCACCGCCTTCTCATTCGTTCACTTGCTGGACCATCTGGCGGAGCTGGACCTGCGGTTGAAACTTCCCGCCGGTTCGCGGGTGATGGAGACGGGCGGTTACAAGAACCGTTCGCGTATGATGCCCAAGGAGAAGTTGCACGCTCTCATTACAGAACGCCTTGGCATTGTCCGCGAAAACATTATCTGTGAATATGGCATGAGCGAGTTGAGTTCGCAGGCGTATAACGGAGTGCGTATAACGGAGTGCGGAATGCGGAACTTTCATTTCCCCCCTTGGACACGCGTGCAAATCGTCTCGACAGAAACGGGCCGCGAAGTGGCCGAGGGTGAATCGGGTTTGATTCGCGTGTTCGATTTGGCGAACGTATTTTCCGTGGCCGCAATCCAGACAGAGGATGTGGGTGTGCGCCGTGACGCAGGTTTTGAATTGGTTGGCCGCGCGCAAATGTCCGAGCCACGCGGTTGTTCCCTGATGACAGCCTGAAATCCTAAATTGTAAATTTTGTGAACCTGCCCAACTATTTTCTCGCCGACCTGCCGCCGGAAGCGACACTTTCGCCGACAATGATTGCGGAGGCGTGCCAGACGCTGAAGCGCAACCGCGAGCGTTACCTGATGAACCGTTCGACGGACGGTATGGTCAAGGTGTTAAGCAACGTGGCGGAAAGCTGGCTGGAACCGGACTATTCATTCCGGAAATACGCGCTGGAACTCGGTCCGGCGCAAACGGGCTTTCCGCATGCTACCCTGATGCGCGGCCTGGATGATTTTTTTAAGCAACTCACGCGCGAAAACTTCCATGCGCTGCTGATCCAGGAATTCGGCGACGCAAAACGGCTCGACGCGCTGACGGCGACGCCTGCCGATCAAAAACAAAACCGGCTGGCCATCGTCAACGCGCCGGAGTTTCAGGTTCATATTGCGGCGGGAAACATCCCGAA
>PKZR01000197.1:13180-25708 GCA_003133815.1 Limisphaerales bacterium
AATCCGCGCGCAATTGCCGGTCAAAACCCGATTTCTCGGCCATGGCCATCGCGTGAGCTTTGGCTATGTGGCCGGCGAGGTCTTGTATGGTTCGCGCGCAAAAAAAATCGTCGCGGCGGCGGCGGACGACGTGGTGGCGTGGAACCAGCTAGGCTGTTTGTCGCCGCACGTCATTTATGTCCAGCTCGGCGGCGAAATTGCGCCGGAACATTTTGCGCAGATGCTCGCGGATGAACTGGACAAGCGCGAAGCCAGCGAACCGCGCGGCGAACTGCCAGCGGAGCATGCGGCGGTCATAGCGTCGCGGCGGGGCATTTACGAAGTGCGCGCGGCACATTCGCCGGGGACGACGCAGCATTGGTGCAGCAAGGACTCGACGGCGTGGACTGTAATCTATGAAGCCGATTCGCGTTTTCAGATTTCGTGTTTGAACCGTTTCATTTACGTCAAGGGCGTGGCGGATCTGACGGCGGCATTGCAGGGCGCGGATGACATTCGCGGAAAAGTCTCGACCATCGGCATCGCCTCGCCTGAGGAAAAATCGAATGAGATCGCCACGCAGCTTGCGCGCTGGGGTGCGACGCGGATTTGCCTGCTAGGCCAGATGCAAAATCCGCCGCTGACGTGGCGGCATGACGGAAGGCCAAGTCTGGGAGATTTGGTGACATGGACAGATTTGGAAATGTGAACAGTCAGTAGTTAGTAGTCAGTGGCTTTGCGCTACGGAGGCGTCAGGTTGCTGACTGCCTACTACTGACTATTGACCACTGACTATAAAATGAAAATTGAATTAAGAAAATCGTTTCAGTTTGAAGCGGCGCATCTGCTGCCGTTGTTGCCGAAGGCGCACAAATGCCGCCGGCTGCACGGCCACAGTTTCAAGGTGGAAATTGTCGTTGCAGGCGAGTGCGATGCGAAACTTGGCTGGCTGATGGATTACGCGGACATCACGGCGGCGTTCAAGCCCGTCTGGGAAAAGCTGGATCACAATTACCTGAATCAAATCCCCGGCCTCGAAAATCCGACGAGCGAAATTGTCGCGGCCTGGATATGGAAGAAGCTGAAGCCAAAGCTGCCGCTGCTTGTGGAAGTGGTCGTGGCCGAGACCTGCACGGCGCGGGCGGTTTATCGCGGCGAGTGAATGAAATTTGTGTCTGTCAACGCAGGCGGCAGAGTTGCAGGAGTTGGATCGTAATGTTCGAGGATCAAAAAGCCGGTTATGACAATGAAGGGGAATGCGAATATGAAAAGCACGATGAGGCGGCTGCGCGTTTTGATGGTCATGGTATCGGCAGGGTGGTGGAAAATATGCCGGCGTCAAACATTTTTCGTCCGCCTACGGTGAAAGAATGTTGACGGGCATCACCTGTTTGGTTTATCGAATGGCAACTAATTAGATTTGAACCATGGATAATCCTGCAAATGTTTCCTCAAGTTCAGGCGGCGCGCTCGCCTGGAAGGACAAACTCATCGAATACATCGTGGTCCACGCCGGTGCGCTGGTATCGGCGGCGATAATCGTTGTGGTAGGTTTCATTGCAGCGGGTTGGATAGGTAGACTTTTTGAGAGCTGGTTGAGCCGCAAGGCGATGGAACCGCCGGTGCGGATGCTCCTGACGCGCATCGTCAGGCTGCTGATTGTCGCGCTGACATTGGTGGTCGCACTGGGCACTGCGGGGATGGATGTCACGGCGTTGATCGCGGGCATCGGCGTGGCGGGTGTGGGCGTGGGACTGGCGTTGCAGGGCGTGCTCGGAAACCTGGTCGCCGGAATGACGATCATTTTCACCAAGCCGTTTCGCGTGGGCGATTACATCGAAATCGCCGGCGTGAGCGGGCAGGTTCAGCAGATTGAATTGTTTTCGACAATGCTCCTGCATACGGACATGTCGCGCGTCATGATTCCCAACCGGAAACTTGTCGGCGAAATACTGCACAACTACGGGCAGATACGGCAGCTTGATATGGGCGTCGGCGTCGGTTACTCAACCGACATGGTCAGCGCGCAGAAAATCGTCCGTGAGATTCTCGCCGCCAATACGCGCGTGCTTAAAGACCCGGCTCCGTTCGTCGGCATCACCGACTTGGGGGATTTTTCCATCCAGATCACGGTCAAACCGTGGACGAAGGTGGCGGATTATCTTCCGGCGCAGGTGGAAATTTACGAGGAAATCCTGAACCGTTTCCGTGTGAATAAAATTGAGATTCCGTTCCCGCAGCGCGAAATTCGTTTGCTCGGCGGCACGCCGAATTGAACGGAGCAAATCAGCCGGTCGGTTTATCGTACGGAATATTTACACCTTTGCAGCGTGCATCTCCGCATGAACCTTGGACACGCCTTTGACGAGCGCTTCCCAGTCTGATTCGTTCGTCTCCCAACCGGCGCTGAAACGCACCACGCGCACGGCTTGCGCCGGCTTGACGCCCATCGCCGCGAGAACATGCGACGGCTCTTCCTTGCCCGTTGTGCAGGCCGAGCCGGTGCTGACCGCAAAACCTGCCTTGTCGAGGCGCACGACCCATTGATGCTTGCGGTCGCCTTCGGGCATGAGCGCGGAAACGGTGTTCCACAAACGCGGCACATTCGCGCCGATGATGCTGGCGCCGGGCAGCGCGCGCAGCAGTTCGCGCTCAAAATTATCGCGCCACACGCCGCGCAGCAGGTGCAGGCTCTGCGCAATCTGTTTCTCACGCTCTTGAAGCGCTGCCAGCATCGCGGCGATGATCGCTACGTTTTCCGTGCCTGCGCGGCGGCCGCCTTCCTGCCTGCCGCCGTGGAGCAGGGGGGTAATTGATTTGCGATGCGGGATTTTCAGAAAACCCACGCCGCGCGGGCCGCCAAATTTATGCGCCGCGCCGCTGACGTAATCGCATTCGCCGAGTCCCTTCAACGGCATCTTGCCGATGAACTGCACCGCGTCGGTGAAGAACGGCACTTCGTAGGCTTTGCAGATGGCGTGGATTTCGCGCCACGGCTGGATGACGCCGGTCTCGTTGTTCGCCGCCATCACACCGACCAGGCCGGGACGCTTGTCCGCGAGTTCCGTCGTGAGCCAGTCCACATCCACCACGCCGTCGCGCGTGACGGGAATCATTTTTGCGCGCTTGCCGAAATAATGTTTCGCCGAATCATGAACACACGGATGCTCGATGGCGGAAATCCAAATCTCATCCTGCGCGCCGAGCGTTTTGGAGAAATGGTGCGTCACCATGTTGTTCGCCTCCGTCGCGCCGCTGGTCCAGATGATGTCCAGCGGATGGCAGCCGAGAAACGCCGCGAGCTTCTCCCGCGCATCGGCGAGCGCAATGCTGGCGCGCGTGCCGGCTTGGTGCATGGACGAAGGATTGCCACCGGTCTTCTCGGTCACATTGAGCCACGCTTCGCGCGCCTCGCGCATCACGGGCGCGGTGGCGTTGTAATCGAAGTAAATCATCGGTCAGACAGGATACGATTAGTCGCAATGCTGGCGAGCCTTTTATGGGCGGAGGCAAAGGCAAGCCGCTGCATTTGCGCTGGAGTCTTCCAGACGCCGTCCATTTTGGTGTTAACTTTTTTAAGCCGCACGGCGAATGCCTCCAGCGTGATGCGATAACGCGTGATGGAATGTTTCACCGTGACCAGCGGCATAAAGTCTTTCGGCGCGGAGCCAAACTCCGATTCAAAAATTTCTTTCGGATTTGAATTCACGCCGGTGGCTTCGACATTTGGAAACTCCCATAGATGCGCGTTTACGACTCCCGTTGGCCGCTGGCGGATGAGGAAACGTCCGCTCTTCTCTACTACAAAAGCGATGAACCGCCTCGCAGTGGTTGCTTCACGCTTGCCGAGGTTCGGCAGTTCTTCCGTGCGGTTTTCTGCAAATGCGACGCAGAGTTTTTTCACCGGACAAATCTGGCACTGCGGATTGCTAGGAGTGCAGACCAGCGCGCCGAGTTCCATCAATGACTGGTTTAGGGCGGAGCACGAACCTTTAATTGTAGCAGCCGACGTAAGGAGGCTCTGACTGGTTCGAAATTTAGAATGAGCCTTCTTACGTCGGCTGCTACAAGATGAATCGAGGCGGGCCGCGTGCATCACCAATTCCTCCGCCAATTGCCAGAGCAGCGCGTTCGTTTTCTTTTCCTTAGGGTTTTCTGCGATGCCGAAGATGCGCGTCAGCACGCGGATGACATTGCCATCCAGAATCGGCGTGGGCTGGTTGAAGGCGATGCTGCAGATCGCGCCGGCGGTGTAACGGCCGATGCCAGGCAACGCCAAAACGTAGTCAAACTTTTCCGGAAATTTGTAGGAGACGACGTGAGGAGTCTCTGATTTTGTTTTAGTTTGAGACTCGTCACCTCGTCTCCTACGGGATATTTGTTGCGCCACGATTTGCTGCGCGGCTTTTTGCAGATTGCGGACGCGCGTGTAGTAGCCAAGTCCCTCCCACAGCTTGTGGATTTTGGCCGACGGCGCTTTTGCGGCGGCTTCAATCGTCGGCAGTTCGCGCATCCAGCGGTTCCAAAAGGGAATCACCGTTTTCACCTGCGTCTGTTGCAGCATGATTTCGGAAACCCAGATCGCGTAAGGATCGCGCGTGCGCCGCCACGGCAGGTCGCGGGCGTTCGCGGCGAACCAATCGAGCAAAAGCGGGACGAGCCGCTTCAAGTGCGGAGTGCAGAGTGCGGAGTGCGGAGTGGGTTGCGCCATCAGGAGAATTATTGCCGCATAAGGTCACGAAAGCCGCAAAAAACTTTGGATTCAGCGCCGGAGGCGCGAAAGAAAGTAGCCCACGGTGAAACCGTGGGTTCGGCGTCAGCACGAAACCAAGCCCCGGATGGGGCGACAGAAAATATCCTTCACACCATTTCTGCCGCCCCATCCGGGGCTTGAATATCTTTGATGAACACACCCACGGTTGAAACCGTGGGCTACTATCGGTTGCTGCTCCGCAGCTTCAAAACCTTTGTGCCTTTGCGCCTTTGCGTTTAATCTTTTCGCAGTGAAACCGCTCACCATCCACACTTGCAAGCTGACCGACGAACAGGCGTCGGCGCTGCTGGCCGCGTTGCAGGCGCGCAACTGGAAGCCGCGCGAAGTGCCGTATGCGCGCTTCGCGTTTGAGTCGGACAAGACGAACATTGTCTTTTACGAGAGCGGCAAGCTGGTGGTGCAGGGCAAGGGCACGGCGGAATTTGTCGAGTTCGTTTTGGAGCCGGAAATTCTCAAGGAGGTCAGGCTCGGCTACGAAACCATTTTGAATCCCGACCTGCTCCTGCCGCGCATCGGCGTGGACGAAAGCGGCAAGGGCGATTTCTTTGGGCCGCTGTCCATCGCGGGCGTTTATGTGAATGAAAAAGTCATCGCCGCGTGGAAAGATTTGGGCGTGCGCGATTCCAAAAATATTTCCAGCGACAAGAAGATTGCCGAGCTCGCCGAAAAAATCCGCAAGACGCCCGGCTGCGTGACGGATTCCGTCGTCATCGGCAACGAGGCTTACAACCGGCTTTACGCGAAGATGCGGAGCGTCAACACCCTGCTAGCGTGGGGACACGCGCGCGTGATCGAGAACCTCATGGGCAAGCGCTACCAGATGAACCCGCCGCCGGTGAANNCAGCGGCACAAGGCGGAAGAAGACATCGCCGTGGCGGCGGCCTCGATTCTGGCGCGCGACGAATTTGTGAAAGGCTTGGCGAAACTGGAAAAACAATTCGGAATGAAACTGCCGAAGGGCGCGAGCGCGGCGGTGGATGCGGCGGCGAAAAAATTTGTGGAAGAACGCGGCGCGGGCGAGCTGGCGAAAATTTCCAAATTGCATTTCCGCACGGCGCTGCGCGCGCAAGGCTTGCCCGAGCCGCCGAAGACGGAGTGGAGGAAAAAGTAAAGTCATTGGCAGTCGCGGAGCGACGGATGACAATAGCCCAGCCATTTATGGCTGGGTAATGCGTCCAACAAATATAAAAGTCCCGCGAGGGACGGCAGAACTGTTCTTTCGTCCCTGGGGGACTTTGGAAATTACGGGTGACGAATCCCAGCCATAAATGGCTGGGCTATTGTCGGGTTGTCCCTTTGGGACGGAATGGCGCAAACGGTAAATATTGAAGCCGAACGCAAAGAAACGTTTGCATGGTAAATATCACCGGATTTTTTTAGTTGCTAATGCGGTGACAGCCACTAGCTTCACACAATCATGCAATCCTTCTTTTCGGCAATGGTTGGCATTGTGGCTTTCTTTTCAATCTTCACCTCCATGTCCCATGCACAAAATATGCCGCCGGTTCAAACCATTGGCGGGCCGGATTTAATCCCTCCGCCGATGATGCCGCAACTGATACCGGATCTGTCCGGTCAGGAATCTACAAGCAATAATTTTAGCGCTATAGGGTCGGAATCCAATGCGGTGCCGCCCGACGTTTATGAAGTTTGGTGTCTAAAGGCAATTGAGGATACCAAGCTCAAGTTGCAAGCCCCAAATCTTGATGCCAATTCTCAGCACAGTTTCAATTGGCTTCTAAGACAACTCCAGGGACAATTGGCCGACCATCGGGCATTGGTTCAACAAAATAATGCATTCGTTAAATCCGTTCAGGCAAATCCAAGGACAGCATTGACAAATATACCGGATCCCATTGCATACGCCTTTTCCCGTGATGTGGCGCATTACGAACGGGAATTGGCTGCTCCCGACCTTACAACGAATGAGCGGGAAACGGATGCAGCCATGCTGGCGAACTTCAAATTCACCCTTGCCGACAATCAGACAAACGCACAACTCTGGGCCGATTTACATATGGCCGAGCAAAATAAAGATGCAGGCAAAATGGTTCAGTCTAAGCAGCGATTGGCTGATTATCTCGCCATCAAACTCGGAGAGTTGCAGGGAAAAACCTATCCGGCCGGCATGAGCTACGATGCGGTGATGAATGAATATCAGAAACAAGTCGGCAACGGCGCAACGGGCAATAAATAGAACGGAACGGCTTTCGCCGTTCCGTTCGTGTCTATTAATCCGCTTCCGCCAATCTTCCTTCCGCCAGCCTAGCCGCCGAAGGTGACTTCATACACGGCGGTCCAGGCGTTCGAGGGCGTGCCGTCCCAGAAGCAGAAACGGTAGCGTCGTTTCTCCGGCACGCCGGGCACGGCCAGCGGGCGGACGTCGTGATAGGGGCTGGTGGTGCAGACGGCGAGGTCGGCCCAGACGGTGCTGACGCCGACCTGGCTTTGGATGAGCGTGCCTTTATGTCCGCCCTTGACGAAGGTCAAGACCACCTGGCCAGCCTGCGCCTCGGCATCGGGATCGGGGATTTCGCCCGGATCCAACGGCACGCTGGCGGAGATGACTTTCAGGATGGTCCCGATGTCCGTGGTATAGCCGGGACGTGTCTTGAGGTTGGCGATGAACGCGAAGAGACGCTTGAGCGCGCCGGGCAGGACGTTGGCCGGCGGCGGCGGGTCGGTGGGGAGCGTAAAGACGGGCAGCGGCACGAGGGCCGAGCCGGAGCCGTTATTGATAATGTCAATGTGGTTGGTGATGCCACGGGCGAAACCGTGCGACTCGGTCTGCACGGTGTTGAGGAGGTAGAGGACGCGCTGGGCGTCGGCGATGATTGCGGCGATTTGCTCTGCTGTATAGCCCAGGATGAGCTGATAACCGCCTATTGTGTTTATCCAGTTGGTCAACCAGATGGCCTGCTGGCCTTTGCGGGGTGGCCAGTAGGGGATTGTTTTGTTCATAGTTTTTTGATGTTAACCGTTGTTGTTGTGTTGTTTGTTTATGTTTGAACTGGTGCTGAAAGTGCGAAATCGGAGNNAACCGTCCATGCAACTGCTAAATCGGCGCATGCAGTTGCATATTTCGCCCATGCAACTGCAAGAATCATCCATGCAGTTGCAAAATTGGTCCGTGAAGCCGCACAAATGAAAGTGGAGGTTGCCGCCAGAGAAATCGGCGTTCGAGGGTATAGTAATTTGGTGGAGGGAATGACCCCAGCCGGAAGATGGCTGAAAAGGGACATGATTTTTTACTACATCTTTCCGGCCTGCTTTGCAAGAACTATTTTCAATTATTTTTGATCCGAAAAACGACCGCCGGAGCGGCTGCGCCAGACGCAGGCTGTTTGCGTGAATAATAACGGCTCGACAAATCAATCCCGCCGGTTCAGAGTCGAATTCATGAAATCGGACGGATCGCAAAAATTTGACGGGCTACACAGTTAGGCCGCATTCGCACCACCACAAAACACAAATTTATGAAAAGACAAATTAGCAGTTTGGTATTGGCTTGCTCAGCCGCGATAGCGTTCGCTGGTTGCACCACCATGCATCACGCGGCACCTTGGGATTACAAGATTGTCGAAGGCAATAATGTCAACTATGTCGAGACAGAGTTAAACAAACTGGGAAGCAATGGATGGATAATTGTTTCTTCATCGTCATCTGCCAAAACAACTGCCACCTCAATCGACTTCCCGGATATAGTTGTGATTCTCAAACGGCACAAATAGTCAGTGATGAGATTGATGCTGTTTAGTTTCACAACTGAAGTGCGACAAAAGGAAGGTTTTTATTAATAAACTTCGTTGGGCGTCTTAAAGCCTGATCGCGGAGTGCGGGCTTGGGATTATGTTGTCGGCGGGGCGGGAATCTTCCACAGTGCAGCATTATGGCAACTACGATTCTGTGGCCCGACGGTGAATTTACGATTCAAGCTGCGTTGGATTTGAATGCGGCAGCGCCCCAGGCGGAGGTCCGCAAAAAGCTCGCGGACGGTCTCGCGGCCAAATCCATCGTCCAAACCCAGAAGGGCGACGGGAAAATCAAGGGCAGGTTTCAGGCGGTGAAACAGGTGCGCGCGGCTGGGAACGACGGGGCAGATGGTGCATCCGGAGGGACTTGAACCCCCAACATTTTGATCCGAAGTCAAACGCTCTATCCAATTGAGCTACGGATGCCCGAAGGCATTCTGCAATTTATCCGGCGGGTGTAAAGGCTGCGTCGCGGCGGGTTTCCGGCCGGAAAAAAGTTTTTGACAGATTTGGGCTTCTATATCATTGTATCCACATCCGTTGATTTGACGGACTCATGACGAGTGGACGAGGGACTGGCCCGATGACCCCACGGCAACCGATTGAACTTTGGTTTCAATGACAGGTGCCAATTCCAGCTCAAGCATCATTAGCTTGGGGAAAATGAGAAGTGCACAACCGTTTTGCAGCCCCTTCTCGTCGTGAGTCGGGGCTTTTTTGTTTTTTGGAAGTGAAAAAGCCACAGAGGCGCAGAGGCGCAGAGTTTGATTTAATTTATTTTCTCTGTGGCTCTGTGACTCTGTGGCAGAAATTAAAATTTATGAGTGAACATCACGGTTTCATGAAGGCGCTCAAGTGCCGCGAGTGCGGGCGCGAATATCCGCTCGAAGCCACGCACGTGTGCGAATTCGACTTCGGCCCGCTGGAGGTCGCCTACGACTATGACCGCATCAAGAAGTCGCTCACCAAGGCGGCCATCGAGTCGCGCCCGAAGACGATGTGGCGTTACCGCGAGCTGCTGCCGATTGCAGGCGAACCGACCGTCGGCTCGCTCGTTGGTTTCACGCCGCTGGTCAAGGCTGACCGACTGGCGAAAGCGCTCGGCATCCGCGAATTGTGGATCAAGAACGATGCGGTGAATTATCCCACGCTCTCGTTCAAGGACCGCGTTGTCAGCGTCGCCTTGAGCCGCGCGAAGGAACTTGGATTTGAAACTGTCGCGTGCGCCTCGACCGGCAACCTCGCGAATTCCGTCGCTGCCAATGCCGCGAGCGCGGGATTGAAGAGCTACGTTTTCATTCCGTCCGATCTGGAGCAGGGGAAGATATTGAACTCGCTCATATACGGCGCGAACGTCATTGCCATCAAAGGCCATTACGACGAGGTGAACCGGCTGTGCGCCGAGATCGCCGGCAAGTTCGGCTGGGCGTTTGTGAATGTCAATATGCGCCCCTACTACGCCGAAGGCTCCAAGAGCATGGCGTATGAAATCGCCGAGCAACTTGGCTGGCGGCTGCCGCAGCACACGATTGTGCCGATGGCGTCCGGCTCGTTGCTGACGAAAATTCACAAGGGCTATCAGGAATTCGCGAAGCTCGGCCTCGTCGCGAACACCGAGACGCACATTCACGGCGCGCAGGCCACGGGCTGTTCGCCGATTTCCGTTGCGCAGAAGGCCGGGCTGGATTTCTTCAAGCCGGTCAAGCCCGATACGATTGCGAAGTCGCTCGCCATCGGCACGCCGGCGGACGGTTTTTACGCGCTCAAGGTGATGCGCGACACCAACGCCGCGGCCGACGACGTGACCGACGACGAAATCCGCGACGCGATCAAGCTGCTCGCCGAGACGGAAGGCATATTTGCCGAGACCGCCGGCGGCGTGACCGTGGGCGTGGCGAAGAAACTTATTGCATCCGGCAAGATTCCGAAGGATTCTTCCGCCGTCATCTGTGTCACCGGAAACGGCCTGAAGACCCTGGATGCCGTGAACGGTTACTGCGGCAAACCGCGTGAAATCAAGCCGAGCCTGCGCGAATTCGAGGCGCTGCTGGCGCAGGAAGAAAAAGTGAATGTGTGAAATAACCTCGGGAAACTGTGGCAACTCAACGCTATCACATCGAATACGCGCCTTCGGCAATTGATGATTTACGTTCGTTGCCGAAGCGGGAAGCGGAACAAATCCTCCGCAAAGTCCAGCGGCTTGAAGCTGGATTGCACGGCAACATCAAACGTCTGCAAAACGCCGATGTGGCTTTTCGGTTGCGCATGGGCGACTATCGGGTTTTATTTGATGTGGTTGGCGACAAAATTTTGATCCAAAGCGTCGGCCACCGGAAAGATATTTATGAGTAATGCCATTGCCGAAAGACCCACAGCGAAAGCCCAGCGGAAGAATGTCATCAGCCAAATCACTTCACTGCGCGAGCAGATGGCGGATTTAAACGACTACCTCGATTTGCTGGAAGCCCGCGCCCGCAACAAAGGCAAAAAGACTTTCACAACGGATGATGTGCGCAAGCAGCTTGGACTGGCGTGAGCAAGCCGCGCGAAATCAAGCCGAGCCTGCGCGAGTTCGAGGCGCTGCTGGCGCATGAAGAAAAGGTGAATGCGTGAAAGCAAATAGAAATGACACCTGAACAAATAACTAAATTAAAAGCGTTATCCAAAAGCATAACGGATTTTGAAAAAGAACTGCAAAGCGGCGAGATTTCTAATCTTTACGCTGCCACGCATGAAGCCGCTGGCGGCGATTTCGTTATCAAGGCAAATTCTGAAGGGTTAATATATTTCGCGACAATTCTTTTATCGTTGGCTGCTGACGCAAATGAGAATCAGCATTTTCACTATGATAAAACATCAGTGTTGTCTGAATGTGAGAAACCCATAATTTTTCAGTTTAACAAAGCGCCTTGGCCGTCACCAAAATAATTTAGTTGCACCAATAAAATTTAATTTATGCCAAAAAAAGTCCGCATCCCCACGCCGCTCCGCAAGTTGACCAACAACGAGGATCTGGTCGAAATCAACGCCGCCACCATCGGCGAGGCGATCGTCGAATTGCAGACGCGCTTCCCCGGCATCCAGGAACGTCTCGTGGATGAAAAAGGCGAGGTGCGCCGCTTCGTCAACATCTATGTCAACGAGGAGGACATCCGCTTCCTCAAAAACCGCGAGACGCCGCTCAAGGACGGCGACGAAATCAGCATCATCCCCGCCATCGCCGGCGGCTAGGCTGATTACAAATTTCAAATCTGAAATTTCAAATTATTTATGGCCACGCCCAAGAAAAAGATCACGGCAACGAAACCGAACACGCCCGCGCAGCAGCGCCTGTGGCTGATGTATCCGCCGAAGCTCATCAAGAAGCCGTTCATCTACGAGGTCGGCCGCAAGTTCAAGGTCGTGACGAACATCCGCCAGGCCAGCGTGACGGACGAGATCGGCATCGTCTGCCTTGAACTGACCGGCGCGCGCAGCGAAGTGGGCCGCGCCATCATCTGGCTGGAGAAACAGGGCGTGAACGTGGAGCCGGTGGAGATCGGCGTGATCGCCGGGTAGGGGATTTTGTGGGGCAACAAAAACGGCGCGGAGAGAAAAACTCCGCGCCGTTATTCTTTGAGATCGTGGCCGCTATTTGTTGTGCCGGCGCTTGATGTTGAGCTGCGTCGTGGCGTGGGCCAGGGCCATGTGAACGGCCACCGATTCCTCTTCGCTCATTTTTTCAGCCAAACGGGATTCGGCGCGCTGCCGGGCCTGTTCGGCGGCGGCTTCGTCGATGTTCTCGGCGCGGATTGCCATGTCGGTCAGTATGGAAACCTTTTCGCCGGTCACCTGAACAAAACCTTCACCGACGGCGATGAAAATATTTTCATTGCCCTTGCGCACGACGATTTCGCCCTCGACGAGCTGAGTCATCAAAGGCATGTGCTGCGGCAGGATGCCCATCTCACCCTCGGTGCCGGTGAGCGTGACCATATCCACGTCGTCGGAGAAGGTTTTTGCCTCCGGCGTGACAATTTCGA
>PKZR01000225.1 GCA_003133815.1 Limisphaerales bacterium
AGCTTGTTCAGGCGCGGATCGCGCGGCGGCGTCTCGCCTTCAATGATCACCGGCACGCCCATTTCCGTCACCGCCGTTTCGATCCCGGCGATTAAATCCAGGTAATCCTGGGTCGTCTCGACCGGGGGCATGAAGACATGCAGCCGGCCGTTGCGGGGCTCCACGCACAGCGCCGTGCGGATGATCCACGGCGCGCTTTGCCCGGGGGCGGGCTGGCGCAGCGGATTTTCATTCGGCGGCAAATCCGGTTCGGCACGCGGGGGGAGGTCGCCCAGTTTTTGGGCGCGCTGACCGCGGCCTTCGCCGGACGGGGTCGCCGCGCCCGCCCCCGCCAGAAACCGCTGGCGGGCCAGTTCGGGCCGCACGCGGTAGGGGAATTCCCGGGGCAACTCCGGCCAGGTTTCCTGCGAGGGATCCGGCTGGCGCAGCCAGGGGAAATCCTTCTCCGCCACCCACGGGATGGAATCCAGCGGCAGGCGCAATCCCATGGGCGAATCGCCGGGAATCAGCCAGAGCGTGTCGTCATCGCGCAAAAACCAGGAGCCGGAAATCCAGCCATCGTTGGCGCGCTTGATGGGCAGCGTGTAGCCCACCACCGAATTCAATCCCTGTTGAAAAATCCGGGCGATGCGCTCGCGCTCGAGTTTGTCCTTTAAATTGCTCTTTTCCGGGGTGACGTTGGACGGAAACCGGCGCTCTTTCCAGGTGTAATAAAACGCGTCCTCATACGCGGGAATCAGATGCTTCGGGTCCGCCCCCGTGAGCGTGGCGACGCGCGACAACAGTTCCTTCGCTTCGAGCGCGCCGAAGCCGTAATTTTTGGATTCATCGGCGATCAGCGCATCATCCTTCCAGATCGGCACCCCGTCCTTGCGCCAGTAGGCGGCCAGCGCCCAGCGCGGCAGCGGTTCGCCCGGATACCATTTGCCCTGGCCGTAATGCAGCAACGCGCCGGGCGCAAATTTATTGCGCAAACGCTTGATGAGTTCTCCGGACAAAATTCTTTTTTTCTTCGAGACGGCGGTGAAATTCCATTCCGGCCCGTCGGGATCGTCTACGGAAACAAACGTGGGTTCGCCGCCCATCGTCAGACGCACGTCGCCCTTTTTCAAATCAGCGTCAATCGCGTGGCCGAGCTTCTCGATGTCTGCCCACTGCTCTTCGGTGTAAGGCTTGGTGACGCGCGGCGATTCATAAACGCGCTTCACTGTCATCTCGAAGGCGAACTCCGTTTCGCATTCGTCCACGCCACCGGATATCGGCGCGGCGCTGGACGGATCGGGCGTGCAGGCGAGTGGAATATGGCCTTCGCCCGCGAGCAGACCGGAAGTGGGATCAAGCCCGATCCAGCCTGCGCCCGGCAGATAAACTTCCGTCCAGGCGTGCAGATCGGTGAAATCTTTTTCCGCGCCGCTCGGGCCGTCGAGCGATTTCATGTCGGGCTTGAGCTGGATCAAATAACCGCTGACGAAGCGCGCCGCGAGACCGAAGTGACGCATGAGCTGCACGAGCAGCCACGCAGAATCGCGGCACGAACCGCTCATTTTCGTGAGCGTTTCCTCAGGCGTCTGCACGCCGGGCTCAAGGCGAATAGTATATTTAATGTCCTTCCACAACCGCTGGTTGATGGCGACGATGAAATCGTTCGTCGGCTGCTTTTCGCTGTCCGGCATTTCCAACCGCTGCTGTTTCGTGCGCCGCTTTACCTCGCCGATTAAATCACGGCGTAATTCCGTCAGATATTTTGAAAAATTATTCGTGAGCCAACATTTGCGCTGAAACGGTGCGAGCTCGTGATCCAGCGCCGAATCGTAGGCGAACGGAAATTTCTGCGCGCTCGGTTCGAGGAAAAAATCAAACGGATTCAGCACCGCCATTTCGGCGACCAAATCCACTTCGACCAAAAATTCCCGCGTCGGCTCAGGAAACACCAACCGTGCGGCGTAATTTGACTGCGGATCTTGTTGCCAGTTGATGAAATGCTTCTCCGGCTTAATTTTGAGCGAGTAGCTCAAAATTCGCGTACGCGAATGTGGCGCGGGCCGGAGCCGCACGACCTGCGGACCGAGGTTGACGAGCCGATCGTATTTGTAGTGCGTCTTGTGGTGGAGCGCAACGTGGATGGACATCGTTATTTTGGATTAGACCGTTTCCGCCTGCAAATAACGGATGCGCTTGTGAACGTCCGTGTTGATCGAATGATACGGTTGCGAAAGATTTCCTGCCGCGAACAAAGTCCGCCTCGTGTGTTCCATGTCGTCCTCGCCGATTGCGTCGGTGAAAATCGGCATCAGATAATCCATGCCGAGCTTGGACGGCTTCATCAACTTCGGATCGTAAAGCGCCGGGTGCATTTTGCGCGCGTGAATCAAGCCCCAGCGGTCGCGGAAACGATTCGCGTCGTAGCCCTCGACAAAAAAACCTTTCGTCGTGTTGTATTGCAAAACGGAAACGGCGTTGTTGCGGCCTTCAACCAAAAGTTCCACCGCCTTCGCGCCCTGCGCCGCCGCGTAAAAACGGTCGAACAAAATCGGCCGGCCGCCGCGCTGCGTGTGGCCGACTTTGCGGGTGAAGATCGCTTCCTTGGCTGATTCGCCGCGACGGTAAAGCTGAAAAAATTTGTCGCCGATCATCTGGATCAGTTTCGAGCGCAAAGCTTCCGAAGCGCCGCTCAAGACGACATTGCCCGCCGGGTCGGTGGATTTTGTTTCCGCGCCGAGTTCGCGTCCTTGCTCATCAACGATGCCTTCGCCGCAGACGATGACGACATTTTTTTGCAGATCGTAAAGATGCTTCACGCGCGCGACAAGCAGCTCCAGGTCCGGCGCGATTTCAGGAACGAGAACAATGTCCGGCTGGCCGTAAGTCGAGCCGAGCGCGATGTAACCGGAATGCCGTCCCATGACTTCAATGATGGCGATGCGGCGGTGGCTTTCAGCGGTTGTGCGAATTCTTTCTACGCCGCTGGCCGAGACAAAAACGGCGGTGGCGTAACCCGGCGTGGCGTAATTCACAATGCTGTTCAAATCAAATTGCGTGTGCGACTCCGTGCGCTTATAGCGAAAGCCGTGTTTGGCAGTCGCGTCGTTCACGCGCACGTATTCGTCCGGTTCACTCGGATAATTCAGGCCGAGGTCGTTGTCAATCGTCTTGGGTGCGAGCACCGTCGGCAATCTTTCCGCGAACGGCTGTAGGCCATTCAACGTGCCGTCACCGCCGATGCAGATAAGCCCCTCGATGCCAAGCTTTTGAAGCCGTGACGCGACCATGTCGAGGTCGTCCTTTTTGTTTGGGTCAACAAAATCCCGCGACGAGCCGATGAGCGTGCCGCCTTTTGTCGGGTCAAGTTCAGGAATATTCTGGTAAAGCGGATTGAGATGGACATGCGGTACTCGCGGATTGAACAGGCAGTTGAAACCCTTGATTAGGCCGACAACCTCGACCTTGAGCTGGTTGGCGCGCGTGACTGCGCCGTGAATCGTGGCGTTGAGGGCCGGGGTGTCGCCGCCGGCGGTGAGAATTCCTATGCGCTTCATAAGTTGGAAATTATTTTTAACTGCTGCTGCTGTTCCTCCTGTTGAACCATGTGTTCGCCTTCCGGGCTTTGGAACGGCTGGAAAATGTAGGCGTTAAACAATGCGACACCGATGTTGTTCAACTTCAACTGCGCATCGTCGAGATACTGGTGCAAACCATAATCAAAAATTTCGTCAATCGTGCTGAACTGCAATTCGGCGAGAAAACGTCCGGCCAGCTTGTCAGTGTCGTTGCGGAAATATCCCTCCGCCGCGCCGGAAATCTGGCGCACGGCATAATTCAACTCACCAACGCAAAAGCGCAGCGATCGCGGAAAATTGTCGTTGAGCAGAAGAAATTCCGCAACGAGCCGCGGATTGACTTCCGCGCCGTAAATCGTCTTGTATGCATCCCACGCGCTGCATGAGCGCAGTACCGCTGACCATTCGAGCGACTCGGTCTGGCTCACGCTTTTGGGCGCGCCGCGTTCGGGCAGCGTTTCATGGCGCACGTCAAGGATGCGCGTGGTCTTGTCGCCGCGTTCCAGAAATTGCCCGGACTGCACGAACCACCAGCCTTCGTTGTGGATCAACGTCGCGTTGGCGATGCCGTTCAAATGCAGCGAGCCGGCCTTGATTTCCTGGAAAAATTCGCTGGGGCTGCGCTGCCAGACCTTACGCGCCTGCGGCGAACGGATGAAAAGATAAAGCCGGTTCAATTCCTCCCACAATTCAAGCGTGAGCTGGTCGCGCACCATGCGGGCATTCTCTCTCGCGGAACAGATGGATTGCACAATCGAATTTGGATTCTCGCTTTGGAAGACAAGAAATTCGGTGACAGCCTGGCCGGTTGCGTGCGGGTGCAATTTGAAAAAAGCTTCCTCGTCGCCGGTGGACTTCACTATCGGCAGCCAATGCGCGGCGAGGCGTTTTTCGTCGAGGTTGCGCAGGTCGAGGAGCAGTTGCAGGTTTACGTCCACGAGGCGCGCGATGTTTTCGGCGCGCTCGATGTAACGAGCCATCCAGTAAAGCGAATGTGCGACGCGGCTTAACATGAGAATCGTTGAATCGTTGAATCGTGAATCGTTGAATCGAATTGCAACGTCGGAGCGCAGTCCGATGTAGCGATGCAACGATTCAGCGATATAACGCTTGTTAAATTATTCATCTCCATAAAGCACCCAGGTATCCTTGCTTCCGCCGCCTTGCGACGAATTGACGACAATCGAATCCTTCCGCAACGCGACGCGCGTGAGGCCGCCAGGAATGATTGAAATGCGTTCGCCTGACAAAACGAACGGGCGCAAATCTACATGCCGTCCTTCGGCCTTTCCGTCGCAAACCGTCGGATGCTGCGAGAAAAAAACGAGCGGCTGTGCGATGTAATTGCGCGGCTCGGCGATGACTTTTTCGCGAAAAGCGGCTATTTCCGCCTTCGTTGCCTTCGGCCCGATCAACATTCCGTAGCCGCCGGATTCGTTCGCCGCCTTGACGACAAGTTCAGGCAGATGCTCCAGAATATATTTTTTGTCAGCTTCTTCGTTCGCGAGATATGTTGGCACGTTCGGTAAAATCGGTTCCTGATCGAGATAATATTTGATCATTTTTGGCACGAAATAATACATGACCTTGTCGTCGGCAATGCCCGTGCCGATGGAATTTGCGAGCGAAACATTTCCAGCGCGGTAAGCATGGACGATTCCCGGCACGCCGAGCATCGAATCTTTTCGGAAAACGGTCGGGTCAAGAAAGTCATCGTCAATGCGCCGGTAAATGACGTGGACAGGCTGAAGCCCTTTCGTCGTGCGCATAAATACGCGCGAGTCGCGAACGAATAAATCGCGGCCCTCGACAATTTCAATGCCCATCTGCCGTGCGAGGTAAGTGTGTTCGAAATACGCACTGTTGTAGGCGCCGGGCGTGAGCAGAACGACGGTTGGGTCGGCAACGCCGGCGGGCGCAATGTATTTGAGGGCTTTCAACAGCTCCTGCGCGTATTGATCCACCGGCTGAACGCCGATGCTTTCAAACATTGCCGGGAACGTGCGCTTCATTGCGCGGCGATTTTCCAGGACGTAACTTACTCCGGACGGACAGCGGCCGTTGTCTTCGAGCACGAGATAATTTCCGTCGCGGTCGCGGATCAAATCTGTTCCGCAAACGGAAATGTAAATTCCTTTTGGCACCTCAAAATTCACAAACTCGCGCCGGAAATGTTTGCCCGACAAAACGTAAAACGACGGGATGACGCCGTCCTTCAAAATTTTCTGCTCGTGATAAATGTCGTGGAGGAAAAGATTCAGCGCCGTGATGCGTTGCGCGAGGCCGCGTTCGATATGCTCCCATTCCTTGACCGGAATGATTCGCGGAATCATGTCGAACGGAAAAATCCGTTCCGCGCCCTGCGCATCACCATAGACATTGAATGTCACGCCCTGCCGCAAAAATGCCATGTCCATCGCTTGTCGTTTCGCTTCAAATTCAACCGGCGTGAGTCCTTGGAAAAGTTTCTGGAATTTTTTGTAATGTGGGCGCAGCCTGCCCTTTGCGTCGAGCATTTCATCGAAACAATTGTTGGCCGCGTAATTTTTAATCATAAAAACGCATGTCAGTGGTGCGTCACTTTTTGAACGGAGTGGACAATTTCAAACAGTCCAATCTTGCGAATGCAACCTGCTTCTTGGCCGGATTTGCCTATATTCTTCAAACTGTGCGAGCAAATCCGCCCCAATTTACAATCTATTTTGAGCAATCAAAAGCTATTAAGCAATCACCTTGCCGAAAGTCGGACCATTTTGAAACGTAAAAAAATCTTTTTCATTCCGCTCAAAAAAAGTTGTCATCTGTGTTGGTGATGGCATCGTTCCTGCAAAGGAACTGGTTGCAGGCCAAAACCGGAACATCATCAGGATTTTTTTGCAATGAAAGGCGACACACATTCTCAATCGAACGAACTGGGCAAATGGCCCGCGCATCTCATCGCGCACATCAACGTCAAGCTCGCGCTCATCGGCTGCGCGCCTGTCGCCATTAAAAACGACGCGGACTTCGCCGAAATCGTTTCGGCGATGGCTGGGCAGTCGCGCGAGAAGGACCGGCTGCTCGGGAATTATCTCTGCCCCGCCGACCAGCGGCTTCAGACTTTTCTCTACGACTATTTGCAGGACGTGCCGGTCACAAAACTTCCGAGCCGCACGTTCACCCTCGACCGGCCCGGTTTGGCGCGCGTTCTTTCGCTGCCGGTTGACCGCGACGATTTTTCCTCCGACATCATCAATTCCTACCGCGTAGCCAACGGCGTTTTGCATAATCCAAAGAGCGACCGCCGCACGACGCAGGGAATTTTCCACGTCACCCAGGGTGGTCTGCCAATTCCCGACGACAAGCTCGCCGTGCCGAAAAACGTCTTCGGCAAAATGCTCGCGCTGGCGCTCAATCCGCCGCGCAGTCTCATGCGGCTCCCGTTCACCGCCACGCAGCCGCAGCCGGCGGAATGTTTCGTCTCCCTGCTGTTGCGCCCAATTGTCTGCCCGGAAGTTCCCGGATTCACCTCCGAGAAAACGATGGAGGTGAGATTTTTCGTTCCGGGAAATCTCGTGAGTAATTTGGATTTTGTCGAAAGTATTTTTGGAAACGGCGGTGATCCGATTTTGCCGGAAAATGATTCCGCGCTCGATGCGGAACATTGGACCGGCCACACCGGTTGCGTCATTCTTGCGCCGCATCTGGTCAAAGCGACGAAAAAATCCGTCGGCCTCCCGCATTTTGACCAGGCTACCGAACGCCAGAAGCGCGACGGAATGTGCTGGAAAACCGACGACGAGCTTTACAACGGCGGCGGCGCCTTCAAGCTGACCTGCCGCGACGAATCCGGCATCATCATGACGCTCATCGCGGACAATTATTACGGCTATTGCAAAAAAGAAGTGAAGACACAGATCAGCTTCGCCGCGAATCTTTTCGGCAATTGCGAGGAGGAGCACGCGGGCGGCGCGTTGGTTTTTCCCAGTTATGATCTGGGCGAGGAATTCAGCGGCGACGTCCACGTCAAGCGCATGGGCTACTCGTTCACGGACATGGTTTCGCGGTTCGGCGGCGCGATGAACGTGAAGCCGGACGGTTTCGCGGTTGACAAGGCATTTCCTGAAATCGTCTACGTTCCCGAAATGGCCCACTTCGATTTGCACAGCCAGAAAATTTCGTGGAAAAATGCCAGCGGCGAACACAGCATCAAGTTGCAGCCTGACAAAACCTACGTGCGCCCCTCCGGCTACAAGGTGAAAATGGAAAAGCCCCCCGGCGCGCACCGGACCTGGCGGCTCGTTGGAACCGTGGCCGAGGGAACGTTTTGCCACAAGCCCAGCACCGTTTCAGGCGGCGGCAAATCGGAGATTTCCAAGCCCATCACCGACGCCATTCTGACCGGACCGGTGTTCGTCGCCGATTTTAAGAACGATTTTGACCGCGTGACCGAATTGATCGACCGCGATTACTCCGGTCGATTTTCGGACAAGACGCGCGCGGACAAGCGCTCCATTTTTGCCGCGGAGCGGTCGCTCGGCTCGGTCATCAAGTTGCTCACGCCGGACGCGCATGACTACACTCCGGAATACAATTCATGGCTCGCCGGCGTGCCTCAATACGTCAAGGAACTTGTCTTCGTCGTGAAACGTTATTACAAGCCGGAATGGGGCGGCAACTGGCGCGACCATTTCAGCGTGGACATCATCAACGGCACGCCGGGCAATGAACTGAAATGCGACAACCGCAAGCTCGTGACAACCTATTTGCGCGTCGGTTTCGAGGATGATGGCGCGTGGCGGACTTTCGGGCTGCGAAAGGATTTTCATCCATCGGTGAAAATACAGATGGAAGACGACATCAGCGCCTCCACGCTCGTGCCGCCCGACGCCGTCAAGGATGTCCCGAACGCAGACAAGAATACCGCGCTCAAGTTTGTCAGGAATTGCGAACAACGTTTGTTCCAGCGGCCCGACGACGCGATTCACCGCGGCTACGACAAGCAGGCCGAATCCGATTTCGCGCAGCCCGACAATTTCTTTTCCA
>PKZR01000257.1 GCA_003133815.1 Limisphaerales bacterium
GGCATCGCTACAACGACGACGGCTACGGCGAGCATGAGGATGGTTCGCCGTTTGACGGAACAGGAATCGGTCGTGGCTGGCCGCTGCTCACCGGCGAGCGGGCGCACTATGAACTGGCCGCCGGTCGTGAGGCAATCGCCAAAAAACTTTTATCCGCCATGGAATCTTTCGCGAACGAAAGCGGTTTTATTTCCGAGCAAGTTTGGGATTCACCCGACATTGCGGAACGCGAACTTCATTTTGGCCGTCCTTCCGGTTCAGCCATGCCGTTGGTCTGGGCGCATGCCGAGTATCTGAAGCTGCGGCGCTCACTGCGAGACGGGCGGCTTTTTGACCAGCCTCCGCAAACGGTGCAACGCTATCTCAAGGACAAGACCGTTTCCCCGCGCCTGACGTGGCGGTTCAACCACAAGCTGCGCTCGCTGCCGCCCGGAAAAATCCTGCGCGCCGAGACGCTGGCTCCGGCAGTCATTCATTGGACCGCTGATGATTGGAAAACGTGCCAGGACATCAAGACGCTTGATGACGGCCTGGGGATTCATCTAGCCGATCTTCCGATCCAATCGCTGCCCGAAGGCACGCAGATCAAATTCACGTTCTACTGGCCGTACGCCGGTCATTGGGAAGGCAACGACTTCATGGTTCGCATTGCTCATTGGCGCAGAGAGGACTTTGTCTCGGCTAAAAAGAACGGGACAAATGGGAAATAAAGCTAAATCGGAAGTGAACGGATTTGTTTACTTCGCCGTGGGGGTCGCCGCTCTTGGTGGCCTGCTCTTTGGCTATGATACGGGCGTCATTTCCGGGGCCATATTGTTCATTAAAAATCAGTTCTCCCTGTCGGCCACCATGGAGGAGATTGTCGTCAGTTCCGTTTTAGTGGGTGCCGTTGCTGGCGCGACCATCGGAGGCGCTCTGACTGGCCGCTTTGGTCGCCGCAAAATGATCATATTGGCCGGAATGATATTTACGGCCAGCGCCATCGGCACGGCTCTGGCACCAACGGTTGGCTGGTTGATTGCGGCCAGAATGGTGAGCGGCATCGGCATCGGCATCGCTTCATTTATCTCCCCGATGTATATCGCCGAACTGGTGCCGGCAAAAGTTCGCGGTGGGGTTGGTGGCGGTGATCATTGGTTTCGCAATTTATCGCGGTGATAAAATCCTCGAGACATTGCAGTTTGCCCTTGTGTTGACCGTGGCCGCAATTCCGGTAGCCATGCCGACCGTGCTGTCGGTGACGATGGCGGTCGGTGCGCGCTTGCTCGCCAAGAAAAAGGCGATTGTGAGCCGGTTGGTGGCTATCGAAGAACTGGCAGGCGTGGACGTATTTTGTGCTGACAAGACCGGCACGTTGACGCAGAACAAGCTGACCTTGGGCGATGCCTTCAGCGTCAATAACATTCCCGCCGAGCAAATCGTCCTCACGGCTGCGCTGGCTTCGCGCGAAGAAAACAACGATACGATTGATCTGGCGGTTCTGGACGGACTGAAAAATAAAGATGCGTTGAAAGATTATCAGGTGGTTCATTTCCTGCCGTTTGATCCGGTGCACAAACGCACCGAGGCGACCGTCAAGGGTAAGGACGGAAAAACATTCAAGGTGACGAAGGGCGCACCACAAGTGGTTCTGGCTTTGTCGGCCAATGCCGGGTCGGTCAAGGCGGCGGCCGACAAGGCGGTCAATGATTTCGCCGCGCGCGGTTTTCGTTCCCTAGGCGTAGCGCGGGCTGAGGGCGACGGGCCATGGCAATTTCTCGGCGTATTGCCCATGTTTGATCCGCCTCGCGAGGATGCGAAAGCGACGATTGCCACCGGGCTGACCATGGGCGTGAAGATCAAGATGGTGACGGGAGATCAACTGGCGATTGCGAAGGAGACGGCGAAGACGTTGGGAATGGGCACGAATATTCTCGATGCCAAAACGCTGGGCGACTCGAAAAAACAAGAGTCGGCGGAGGTGGTTGAGTCTATTGAAAATGCGGACGGTTTCGCCGAAGTTTTTCCCGAACACAAGTATCACATCGTGGATGTCCTGCAAAAACGGGATCACATTGTCGGCATGACGGGCGACGGGGTGAACGACGCTCCCGCATTGAAGAAGGCGGACTGTGGCATCGCCGTTTCGAGCGCCACTGATGCGGCGCGCGCGGCGGCGGCCATTGTGCTGCTCACGCCCGGCCTGTCGGTGATTATTGACGCGATCAAGGAGAGCCGACGTATTTTCCAGCGAATGAACAGTTACGCGATTTATCGCATCGCCGAGACGTTGCGCGTGCTGCTGTTCATGACGCTGGCGATTCTGGTTTTCAACTTTTATCCACTGACCGCGGTGATGATCGTGATGCTGGNNTGGAACATGCGCATGGTGCTGGGTGTCTCCACGGCGCTCGGAATCATCGGGGTAGTCTCCGCCTTCGGATTATTTTATCTCGGTGAACGAGTTTTTCATCTCGACCGCGCGCATATTCAGACGCTGATGTATTTGAAACTGTCCGTGGCCGGACATCTGACCATTTTTCTCACGCGCACACGCGGCCCGTTCTGGTCGATCCATCCGGCGAAGATTTTGATGATCGCGGTGTTCGGCACCCAAGCCGTGGCGACCTTGATCGCGGTTTATGGATTATTCATGACGCCGCTGGGTTGGGGTTGGGCTGGGTTCGTGTGGGGTTATGCGTTGCTGTGGTTCCTCGTGAATGACCGCATCAAACTACTCGCGTATCGGATTTTTGATCCAGTCAAAAAAACCGTGGCGAAACCTGAAATCAAAGTTGCATCTCAGCCCGATGCCAAAGGTGATGAGAAAACTTCGGCTAAACCCGAAGCCAAAGCTGAACCGCAATCTGGCGCTAAAGACGAGCAAAAGCCCGAGGTTAAAATGGACGCCAAGGCCGAAGCCAACCCAGATGGCAAAGCGGAGTCTAAACCTAAAGCAACGGCCGAGCAGAGATCGGACGCCAAAATTGAACCCAAGCCAGAAGCGAAGGCCGAGACGCAGCCTGAATCCAAGCCTGATGCCAAAGTCGATGACAAGCCCGAAGTGAAAGACGAGAGTAAGGCCACCGCTAAAGTTGAGGTTGAAGCCAAACCCGCAATCGAGCCGAAACCTGAAACCAAAGCCAAGACAACTTCCGATTTGACGCCGCAGATCGCCACACGGGCGTATGAACTATACGAGCAACAGGGCCATCGGGACGGTCAATCGGTTCAGAATTGGGACAAGGCCGAGCAGGAGATTCGCGCAACTCAAGCCAAGGCTGAACCAAAAACTGAAACCAAACCAACGGTTAAGGCCGAGTCACAGCCGGAAGCGAAAGCTGAACTTAAACCTGACACCAATTCAAAACCGGATGCCACGGTTGAGCCGACGTCAGCAACGAAGGTCGAGCCTAAACCTGAAACCAAAGCTGTGACAAATCCCGAAATTAAGCCGGAGGCCAAGATCGAGCCAGCGCCTGAAGTCAAAGCTCCCGCCACACCGGAAGCCAAAGCCGTGCCGCCATCCGCCGATAAAGCAGAGCCGAAACCAGACATCAAAAATGACGCCAAACCAACCGACACAGTTGAGCCGAAGCCTGATGCCAAAACTGAAACCAAACCTGAAACGAATGGAAAGCCTGCGGTCGAGGTGTCACCGCAGCTTGTCCAGCGTGTCCATGAATTTTACGAGCAATTGGGGCGCGAGGATGTTCGTGCCGTTGAGGAATCGGATCAGGCGAAGCAAAAGACTCCCGTAGTGGAAACCAAAAAATAAGCCGTCACAAACCATGCGGCTGACATGGCTGCAAGAATAAAGATGAAAATCAATTCAAAGGACTTCCGGGTTCGACCCGGAGCCAAGGTCAAACTCAAAAAGTGGCCGACGAAAGTAAATCCATTTTGCAAGTCGAAGAAGCAGTATGAAAAAATTCTGGAAGCACACGTTGAGGCATTGAGCGCTTTACAGCAACTTCACTACGCCTCCAACCGCTATGCGTTGCTGTTGATTTTTCAGGGGATGGATGCGGCCGGCAAGGACGGTGCCATCCGGCACGTCATGTCCGGAGTCAATCCGCAAGGCTGCGAAGTATTCAGTTTCAAACAGCCGACCGCCGATGAGCTGGAACATGATTTTCTGTGGCGCACAAACCGCCATCTGCCGGAACGCGGGCGGATCGGCATTTTCAATCGTTCCTATTATGAGGAGGTGCTGGTCGTCCGGGTGCATCCAGAGATTCTCCGCAGTCAGGGACTTTCGGAAGAGTTGTGCGACGAAAAAAACATCTGGAAAGAGCGGTATCGTTCCATCGTGGATTTGGAAAATCATCTCCAACGCAACGGCACCAAGGTCATCAAATTTTTCCTGCACCTGTCGAAAGGTGAACAACGAAAACGATTCCTCGAACGCANNTACTGGAAGCATTACATGAAAGCTTATGAAGATTGCTTGAACGCGACCAGCACCGAGCACGCGCCTTGGTTTGTGGTTCCAGCCGATGACAAGGAGAATGCGCGGCTAATTGTTTCCCGGATTGTCCTTGATGGACTCAATGAACTGAAGATGGCCTATCCCAAGACGACCACGAAACGTCGGCTGGAATTAAAATCCATCCGCAAACTACTGACGAAGTAACTTTTGAACGATGACCTTGTTCGACGAGCGTTGCCAAGGCGGACTCGGAAACGCCCTCGAGATTGAGCCAAACGGCGATGACGAACATGACGCAACCCGCGCGGTTGAACAGGTGTTTTCTTCTCACGACAGTGGTGATGCTTCCGATTCAGTGACGGAACGAAACCTGTAAAAGAAATTTTCTGACGGTCGGATCACCCGCAGTTAATCTGTTTGACTCAAATTTACCTGCGCGCAATCTCGTGCGCATGATTGCGCCCAATCCTTGGATAATTTTGCCTTTCGCGCTGCTGCTTGTCGCAATCGCGCTTGCTCCGTTGCTCGCGCCGGTTTGGTGGTCACGACATTACGGTAAAGTTGCGTTCGGCCTCGGTGGCATCACACTTGGCTATTATATTTTTGTTCTGCGGGATGCCGGGCGCGCATTGCATACCGCACACGATTATGTCGGCTTCATCACGCTGATTGGTTCGCTCTTCATCGTTTCCGGCGGCATTCACATCATCGTCAAAGGCGAAGCAACTCCGCTGGCAAATGTCATTTTCCTGCTGGCCGGCGCAGTCATCGCCAATTTATTAGGAACAACCGGCGCGGCCATGCTGTTGATCCGTCCATGGATTCGGATGAACCAATACCGCATCACCGCCTATCACATCGTTTTTTTCATTTTTATTGTCGCCAATGTTGGCGGCTGTCTGACACCCATCGGCGACCCGCCGTTGTTTCTTGGCTATTTACAGGGCGTTCCGTTTTGGTGGGTCATGAAGAACTGCTGGCCGATGTGGGCGATTGGCGTCGGCATTTTGCTCGCGATATTTTATGTCGTGGACAGGATCAATTTCCATCGCGCTACGCGCGCCGTCCGCGAAAACGAAACCTCATCCGAAACGTGGAAATTCGACGGGCTGCCGAATCTGTTTTTTCTCGCCGTCATCCTCGGCGCGGTATTTGTGAACAAACCAATTTTTCTGCGTGAAGCAATCATGCTCGCTGCCGCGCTGGGTTCTTATTTCACGACCAAAAAATCCGTGCATGAGGCGAACCACTTCAATTTTCATCCCATTAAGGAAGTGGTGGTTTTATTCGCCGGAATCTTTGCGACGATGATGCCCGCGCTCGACTGGCTCAACGCCCACGCGCGGGAAGTGCTTGGCCAGAATCCAGCGCCGGGAATTTTCTTTTGGAGCGCGGGCGGTTTGTCCAGCGTGCTGGACAACGCGCCGACGTATCTCGGTTTTTTGAGCGCGCTTTTCGGCGTGACCGGGTCAAAAAACATTTCAGAACTGCTCGCGCAAAATTCTCCGCACATTCTGGCCATAGGCATCGGCGCGGTTTTTTTCGGCGCGGCGACTTACATCGGCAACGGGCCGAACTTCATGGTCAAGGCCATAGCCGACCATAAAAAAATTCCCATGCCGACCTTTCTCGGCTTCATTTTCAAATACACATTGCCATTTCTATTGCCGATGCTGATTGCCGTCTGGTGGTTGTTCTTCAAAAAATAAATCCGACGCGGCCTTCGGCGATTTGCATATACTGGTGTGTATTTTCACCCTCTGATCAATCAAGAACCGCCGGTGATTCTCAAAATCGTAATGAACGGAACAACACTCCCGACTGTGAAGTCGTTAGGCATTGGCAGCGTTTAGAAGCACGACCGGCTCAAAATTTACCCGTTCGGCCATTGCCTTCCGAGGCTCGTTGCCAAAGCTGAAAGAGCTTGATGGAATTTACCGACGATTGCAGCGCAGCGTGGATTTGGATCGCTGCTAAAAAACACCGCAGTCTCGGCAATGATTCGGGAAACCCACCTTAACCGATAAACTTGTAAGCATTGGCAGATTTGTTTATTTTGCAACTAGCATTGTTGCTCCCGTAACTCAAATGGATAGAGCGGCCGTTTCCAAAATTTCTATACTGCTTTTCTATACTATATGCCAATTTTAGGTCATCCCACATCCTAACAGGACAAAAGCAAAAATGCGTTT
>PKZR01000284.1 GCA_003133815.1 Limisphaerales bacterium
AATCGGATTGCCATTGTTGATCCACCGGGCAATTGCCTCCGTCAATCCTTCCCAATCATTTTCTCCAAAAAGCTCCGCGCCATCCACACCGTGCGCAATTTCTGAAATTCCACCGAGCCGCGCGCCGAAAAATTTCAATCCGCGCGCCAACGATTCTGCGACCACCAGTCCGAAAGCTTCTTCCGATGGAAAATGGATGAGTCCCGCCGCCGAATCAAAATGGCGGATGAGTTCAGCCGTGGGCATTTCACCGGAGTGACGCGCCCAGCCTTCGGTCTCCAGCAATTTGATACGCTTGAGAAATTCTGCGGCATAAGCCTCGGAGGGATTGAGCCGGCCGATGAAATGGATTTCAAAATCCAAATTTTTTCGGCGGAGATGTTGCGCGGCGTCGAGAATTTGCAACTGCCGTTTTCGTTCGCAGATGGCGCCGACGTTGAGCAAAATACATTTGCGCGGCGTGGCGGAAGGGTTCGGCGGCAATTCAAAAAAATCCCGGCGTAGCGCGTTGGGCACCCGCCATGTTGTTTTTGCGAGCGGGCGCACAAAATCCTCGGTGTAGGCGGAATTGCAAAAAACGCCGTCCGTCCGCCGCAGTGCAAACACTTCCAGCCGCGCCGCCAGCCAGTAATAGCCGCCCACGCGTGCATGGACAAATGCCGCGATGGCCCGCATGTTCCCGTGTATTGTCACGACGCTTGGAAAGCCGGAAAATATCGCGCCCAACGAGCATTCGCGCTCCGTGCCCTGGCCGTGGACGATGTCGGGCTGGATTTCATGCAGTCTTTTTTTTGTCGCACGAACGCAGCCTTGATAGAGTGTGCGCATCCAGCCGATTTTCGGGACGTGCAGGCTGTGAAAAAATATGTTTGACGCAATTTTTTCCGGCGATGAGATCATTTGCCGTTGCGTGCAGGAAATGACATGGATTTCAACTTCCGGCATTTGCGCAAAACCTTGCAGCAACGCCTCGGGCGCGGTGCCGAACCATGGATCGGGTTTGTGATATTCCCGGAATGGCTCGCGGTTGTCGGTGGTCAGAATGGCGATTTTCATCGGCTCAATCGTTTTTGATATTCTGCCAGCAGCCGGTCTCCGTAATCCTGCCAGGTGTTTTTTACAGCGCCCTTTTTATGGGCGGCTTCGCCCATGCGGCGGCACAGTTCAGGATTTTGCGCCACGCGGAGCATGGCTTCGGCGATATGCTGCGGATCGCGCCCGCGCACGATGAATCCTTCCACGCTGTCTGCCACCAAAGTGGTCGCCCCGCCTTCGTGGGTGCCGATGACCGGCAAGCCGGCCGCCAGGGCTTCA
Organism: Limisphaerales bacterium; assembly: GCA_003133815.1. Classification (GTDB taxonomy): domain Bacteria; phylum Verrucomicrobiota; class Verrucomicrobiia; order Limisphaerales; family UBA11358; genus UBA11358. Next base: position 1,315 of record PKZR01000284.1, read on the forward strand.
ATTTGGGCACGGGCAATGCCTTCCTCCTGCGAAGGGAAGACAAAGGCGGTGCAGGTTTGCAATAATTTCGCGAGCTCGGGATGCGAAAGGTTTGGGAAATGGGTGAACGTGCCTTCCCATTTCGGGCGCTCGCGGCGAAAGTCCGTTTTATAATCTCCCACGCAAATCAGTTCGGCCTCCGGCAATTGTTTTTTCACCCGCTCAAAGGCGCGGAACAGATACTGGTGTCCCTTGCGCAGGCAGATGGTGCCCACGGCAATGAATTTTGGCGTTGCCGGCATGTTCTCCCGCTTTTTGAAGATGCTTAAATCCACGCCAAACGGGTTCACAAAACATTTTTCGGGTCGAATGCCGTTGGCCACCATGGAATCGCGCACAAAAAGGGACGGACAAAGGATGACATCCGCCCGTTCCAGTTCCCGGTTCATTCTGGCAAACATCCAGCGCGGAACCGGAACTTTTTCGCCGGGACACCACAGGTCGCATTCCCGCTGCCAGTAGCCGTAATAACTGGTCGGATGGCTGTTAGGACAGTCCAGCACCTTCAATGCACCGGTTTTTTCCGCCCGGTCAAAAGGTTCCGTGGCAAAGCCGAGGATGGCCTGGACGACGTTGCATTCCGGCCAGGATTGTCCCAGCAACCAATGTTTCCAAAGTGGGAAAAAAGCATAGAACGCCTTCTCCTCCCAGATTTGCGGAGCCAGGTGGTAGAACGGCTTCATGGCCAGATGAAACGGCCAGCAGCGGCGGTATTTTTCCGGTGAAATCCCGGTGCTGTTTTTAAGGGAAATCCACAGCCCGGCCAGCGCGCCGCGTGCCTCGAAGGCTTTGGCGGGATGCGGCAGCCACCAGCCGCCGCAGGTGGCGAGGAGGACTTGAAGCCTGTCAGGATTCATGGCGTTCTCAGGCAAGGTTTGCCTCTGCAAGCAATTGGGTGAGGCGCTGGGCGGTTCCTTCAATTCCATAGATTGCCGTTACTTTATCGGCTTTTCCGGAGAGTGACAACTCTGTGTAATGTTGCACAACCCTGTGAATTGCTTCCGCCAGCGATGCGGGTGTCTCTGCCTCGTAATAAATGCAGGCGTCGCCGCACACAACAGGCACGTCGCTCGCGCGGCTGCTCAAGATGAGCAGCCCGGCGGACATATAGCTGAAAACTTTCGATGGAAAAGTAACGTCCGAGATGGGGTCGGAAGGGCGCTGACAATTCAGCCCGACTTGGCAACGACCGATAAGGGCAGTGTAATCAACCGCTGGCAGGGTGCCGTGAAAGGTCACCCGCCCCTGCCAGCGCGGTCCCCCCGCCAGTGCGGCCACTTCTTTTTCAAGCGAACCTGCTCCGGTGATATGCAGATGCCAGCCAGTTTCCGGCAGCAGCGGCAGCGCCGCCAGCAGGAGGTCCACTCCGCGCGTCCGGTCCAGTGAACCGGAATAGAGGAAATGCACGGTGTCGCCAAGAGGCGGCCGTTCGCGGGGAAGAGTTGTCCGCACCACGAAGCCTGGTGCGAGCAGGGTCGGCACGTTTGGAGGAAGCCGGCGTCCCAGCGCGGGATGGGCCAGGATGGCCGCCCGGATCAGTCCCCGGCCCATTTTTTCCGCCAGCCCGCTCAACCCGGCGTGCCACGATTGATCAATGGCGTGTTTGCCATCCTCATATTCCAGCACAAAATCAACCCGGCGGAACAGCCGCACCGCATAGGCTGCCACCACGTAAATAAATTCATAGTTGTCAATCACCACCAGGTCGTTGGATTGGATGCGGCGCACCGCTTGCACCGCATAGAATAACCACCCCAGCGGGATCCGCAATTTCGGGACATCCCAGTTGGCGCAGAAGAACTGCCGATGGGTTGAAAACGTTGTGGCGGCGGCGGGCAACCAGCGGGGCGAACGCCGTTCCAAGCTTTTAGGCGGCGATGACAGGACAACGACCACGCGCCCGGTGGCCAGCTCCAGGCAGCGGAAAAGGTCCCGCCGCTTGGGGGAACTCAGGCACGGCGCAATCTTCTCCCCGCGCAAATCCAAATAGTGCTGGTCATAAACATTGCTCAGGCAGACGACTTTATTGTGCATGATGGCTCAAGCCGCAAGTTTCACCAACATCGTGTTTCGCAGGATTGTGACAGCAGCATAACAAAGCTTACTGGTTTATGGTTGAATGTCACCCGTAAAAGCCCTAGCGTGTCTGCCAATAAATTTTTAGCTGATGCCTCCGACCAACCCCGTTTTAAGACAGATTCATCGCGCGGCCGGTGCCGTGCCTCCGTTGCTCAATTGTTATCGCAAAGTCCGCGACGTTTCCAAATCAGATCCGCTGGCCACCGCCCTCTATCGCAAGCTGTTTGATCGCGGCCGGCTCCGGTTGCCGGAGATCGAGGCGGAAACGCTCGCGCCGGAATCTGGAGACATCCGTTTTCCCGTGTCGTATCCGTTGCTGGCGGGCGAGGACGCGCCGCTGCTGGACATGCTGTTTCTCCTGAATCTGGCCAAGGGCCGTGGGGTCAAACGGATTCTCGAGATCGGCACCTATCGGGCGCGCACCACCGCGGCATTTCATCTGAACTGTCCGGAGGCGTTTATTGCCAGCTACGACATCCAGGTGCTGGACTCGCCCTATCGCCGGGCGCTGCTGAACCAGCCGAACATCCAGTTGCGGCATGCTTCGTTTGCGGACTCCGCCGGCGTGCTGCGTAACGAACCACCGTATGACCTGATTTTCGTGGACGGCTCCCACCGGGTGGAATATGTCATTGCCGATTCCCGCATCGCCTTGGAAATACTCGCCCCAGGCGGCATCATTGTCTGGCACGATTACCGGCCCAATGATTTTCGCAACCGGGAATTACGCGTGCCGGAAGGTTTGGAAGTCATTCGACAAACGGTTCCGGTGTTTGCCGTGAAGCACACCACCTGCGCAGTGCATGTTTCTGCCGCCAAAAAGAGTAGCTCACAAACTTGAATTCAACCGACCGGTTGGTGGAACAAGCGTTTGAGAAACGGGACGGTCTTCGCTGGAACACGCCCCAGAATTTCATTTTGAAAAGAGACGGGAATTCCAAAGCGGAGAAGCAAATACAGGCCAATGGAGCCAGCCAGCAGGGCATGCAAAAACAGCCGCATGAGGCTGGACGCCGGTGCCAGCAACCACCAGGTCAGCGCGGCGACAGGCAAATAGACCAGGAGGACTTTGAACATGGGCCGCAGCCAGTCCAATGCGACTTCGCGGAAAGAAAGCCCCAAAAATCGGCTTATTCGCCAAATTCCATAATTACCTGTTAAAAGAAAATCGCAAAGAACGGAACATCCGATAATGGCCGCCAGGCCTCCCCAACGGATTGCCAGAAAGGAAAGCCCCGCAAAAATGGCGCCCTCCAACAAATAAACATAGCGCATAAAGCCGATCTGCTTGGTGGTGATAACCATGCCGGTATGACAATGGATGGCTGCCGAGACAATCATCCACAAAGCCAGCAGCGAGTCGTTTGCCACCGGCCATTGGATTTTTCCATGCGTCCAAAGAGAGACGAACAAACTGTTGCAGAGCGCAAAGGAAACCGCCGCCCAGCCCGCAAAGGAAATGCTCAAGATAGTCAGGCTGCGATAACGGTCGCGCAGCCGGGCGAGTTCGCCGCGCGCCAACATTTCAGCGAAGCCGGCCCAGGACATGTCCGCGATGCGCCAGATGACTTGATTCAGCAAATTGAACACCCGAAGACCGATGCCCCACACCGCCGCTTCTGCGGGTCCCAACATTCGGGTGATGATGATAACCTGGCTGGTGGTGATCAACTGGCTGCCTACGGATATCAGCAGCAAATCTTTTCCCAAGTTGAATATCTCAACGAAATGCCGCCCCGACACCCGGCCCCAGCCGCCGGTCCGGGGAAACAGATTTAATGCAGCGCAGGCACCCGTCTGAAAGACCATTACCAGCACGGTTGAGAAGAGCGACCCCAGCGCCAGGCTCAATACTCCGAAATTAAAATGAAAAAACACCCATTGCGCCGCAAAATTAATCATCAGTCCTCCGACGCCGATGTAATTGTTCAGATCCATCCGCTGGTGCGCGTAGAGCAGCTGACCCAATATGCGTGTGGTGAATGTCAGTGCCACGACGCCGCACTGCCAGTTGACCAGCCGGATGAATTCCGGCTGCAGCGGTTGCGAAATAGCCAGCAAGCGGGCGAAGGTTCCGGCCAATGCCAGACCAATGATAAGGATAATGCCTCCTTGCAGGGTGGAGACGAGACAGCTCGTTTTGATGAAGCTGCCATAATTGCCGCCCTGCCGTTCATCCTTGTGGTCAACCAGCAGGCGCAACGATGAACCGGTCATGCCGGCATCAATCAGGTTCAAATAGCCCATCAGCGTGCCTACCACCACCCAAAGGCCGAACCGCTGGGTGTCCAGATAATGCAGCGCCACCGGCACCGAAGCCAGGGAATAGAAAGCGGTTGCCGCCAGCTGGACATAGCTGGATGCCACCCCATGAATGGCACGGCGTAAGCGGGACATCAATGGCCGGACTCTACTCCAAGCGACTCGGACAACTCAATTCAATTGTCAGGATCCGGCCAGATTGACTGACAGATAAACGGATGCCGGGTTCAATCTTCAAGGTCCAAACCTCAAAACAGTTGTTCAACCCCGGTAAAAACGAGGTTCATTTAATAAACCGGAAATCTTCTGCGGGAAACATTTCAGGCGGTTGCCATCACCCAAAACCAAACTCCACGGCCGGGATGAAATCGCTCAGGTTTCACACCGTTTATGACCGGGTGCTGGACGCTTCACGTTGAATTTTTTCCAGGCATTTTTCCGGCGGCTCGTCCGGCTTTAATTCAATCCATTCCGCGTCAAGCTGGCGGCGGAACCACGTCAGTTGACGTTTTGCAAACTGTCGCGTGCGGCTTTTTACCAGCCCGATCGTTTCAGACAGCGGGCGTTCTCCGTGCAAATGTTCCACGATCTGCCGGTAGCCGATGGCCTGCATCGCCGTCTTGTTCCGATCAAGGCCGTGCCGGAGCAGTTCGCGTGTCTCCTCCACCAACCCGCGCGCAAACATGGCGTCCACGCGCATGTTGATGCACGCGTGCAAGTCAGCGGGCGAGCGCGTGAGGCAATAAAAATTGGTTTTGATGGGGTGGGCGCACTGCGCCTTCCACTCCGCCCGCTGTTCGGAAAACTTTTTTCCCGAAAGCCGGATCACTTCCACGGCCCGGATGACGCGGCGGGGGTTTTGCCTGTCAATTTTCTCGTAGGCCGCCGGATCGCGCTCGCGCAACTCCTTCAGCAGCGATTCAAACGACAACGCCTCCAGTTCAGCGCGCAATTCCGGGTTTGTGCCGGGCGCCTCGCCGATGCCGCTCAAAAACGCCTTGAAATACAGCCCGGTGCCGCCGCAGAAAATCGGAGTTTTATTTCGTGATTGGATTTCTTCCACAGCCCTTTGCGCGAGCCGGATGAATTGCGCGGCGTCAAAGTTTTCCGTCAAATCGCAGACATCAACGAGGTGATGCGGCACGCGGGCGCATTCGGCGGGCGACGGCTTGGCGGTGCCGATGTCGAGTCCCCGATAGACCTGCATGGAATCGGCGGAGATGATCTCCCCGCCGATTTTTTCCGCGAGGGCGAGGGCGATTTCAGATTTTCCAACCGCAGTCGGCCCGGCGATGAAGATTGGCAGATGGGATCTGGCAGATGGGAGTTGGAATTCCGCCATTGCTATCCTCGTTTTGCTTCTCGGCGCGACAGGATTGCCGCGAGCGCAAGTCCGGCGGCGAAAATCGGCACGCTGACCCATTGCGCCGGCGTGAGGCCCAGGTGGTAATGGAGGTTGGTGTAATCGCCGCGAAAGCATTCGACCAACGAGCGCGTGACGGCGTAGCAAAGCAGGCAGGTCGCAAAAATCTGGCCGTCGAATTTCTTGCGCCGGAACAGCCACGCGAGAAAAACATAGACCCCGAAATTCAGCAGCGCGTCGTAAATTTCCGTCGGATGGACCGGAAGCGACATGTCATGTTCTCCGACAAGGCCCTGCTGGTAATGCTGGTCCCAGGCATAGGAACCGTTCGGAAAGCGGATGGCCCACGGAGCATCGCACACGCGCCCGAAGCAGCATCCGTTGAGCAGGCAGCCGATGCGGCCAAAAACATTTCCCAGCGCGATGCTCGGAGCTAGAACGTCGGCGGTCTTCCACAGAGGCATTTTCTTCCAGCGGATGTAAATCATCCCCGCGATCATCGCGCCGATGAGACCGCCGTAATAAACAAGGCCGCCGTGCTGGATCATGAAAATTTCGGAGAACGGCTGGTCCGCAAATTCCTCCCGCCAGTAGGTCGCCACATAAACGGCGCGCGCGCCGATAATTCCGCCGACCATGAGCCAGAGCGTGATGTCCGCGATGCGTTCGCCGGAAATTTTCTCGCGGCGCGCACGCAACGTCGCCGTCCACAACCCGGCCAGAAACGCCAGCGCGATCATCACGCCATACCAATGGATCGTGAGCCTGCCAATTTGAAACGCAATCGGATGCACGGCGGGAAGTTAAGGCGGCGCGGCGGAAATGGCGAATTTGAAATTCGCGGGGTTCAATTATGATTCGTCGCCGTGGATGGATTGGAGCCGCCCGGCGGCGGCACCACGAAGCCCGAGGGCAGCGGCGGCCACTGCGGCACATTGACGACCAGGTCGCGCCACGCCTGCCGTTCGGCGGGCGACATTTCCGACCAGCGCGCCGCGTTTTTCAAAAACTCCGACCGCTGCCGCGCGTCCATGCCGGCGAATTTTGCGAACGCGTTGACGCACTCGGCGCGCTGTGCCGAGGGCAGCTTTTCGAAAGATTGCAGGGTTTTTTCCATCTGCGCCCGTTCGGCGTCGGAAAGAGTGTTGAGCGTCTTCTGCTTTTCGTCGGGAGTGAGTTCGAAAAACTGGTTTACCTGGGCGGCGATTCTCCGAAGTTCTCCATCCGGAAATATCGCCAGATTGTTTGTTGAGCCAACTTCATCGAAGTAATCAAGAGTGCGCTCATTGTCCAAAAATTCCTGCTGCAGCGGCGGCGGCAGAATAATCCACTGCTCAAGACGGTCCTTGACCAGTTCCCGTACCTCTTGCGGCACCTGCGCCAGCTGCGCGTCGCGGTTCGTCGGTGATTCGCGCAGCAGCGGCGACAGATACCAGCGCAATTCCGTGGCGCGCAGACGAAGCTCGCGTTCGTCCGGGTCGAGCGCCTCGTATTCGGCGACCTTGGCAAGGATTCGTTCGCGGATTTCCGGCGGGCGGTTGGTCAGAAAACCTTCCCGTTCGTCCTCCGGCATGGCGATCAACTGGCGCAACTGGCCGAAAAAATCCGTCTTTGAATGGGATTGCTGGGGAAGATTCGTGGCCGTCTGCGCCACGAGGGAAAAAAGGGCGAGCTGCGCCGCGGCGAGAATCGCCGCCGCCCGGCAACGCGCCTGACACAGCCGGTTCATTTCACTTCCGAAGCGAGCGCCAGCAATTCCTCGTCCGCGTGCGCGGGCTGGCTCATGCGCTGGATCGCGTCAAAATTTTTCAGCGCGTCCACGTCCGGCATCGGCATCCGAGCCACGAGCGCGACGTTCTGGTCGAACGCGACGCGATGCACGTTCAGTTCGTGCTGCTGGAGCGTCAATCCGGCGAAAAGAATTGCGACCGCAGCAAACGCCACGCGCGGCAAAAATCTTTGCCAGTTGAAAATGAAATTCCATTTGCGCACCTGGTGCGATTCTTCCAAATCAATCTGCCGCATCACGCACGCGGTGAAATTCGACGCCACGGGCGCGTCGGGCAGGCGTGACAGCAGCCCGCGCAATTCATTCTGGAACTCGTCTTTCATCGTTCTGAAAATTAAAAACCGCGTTGCGGGCAAAGTTGCGGGAAATTTTTCGCCGCCGGGCTGTCCAAAACCGCCTGGTTTCATTATCGTTTCCGCGCCATGCCGGATCTGGTCAAAATTGAGGAGACTTTGGAACTGCCGCATCCGCGCGCGGCTGTCTGGCCGATTCTCGCGCGGACGGACTGGATCAACCGCGCCGTCGGCCTGCCGCCGGTCAAATACGACATCAATCCGCTGCCCGAAGGCGGCAGCGAAATCACCGCGCGCGCGAAAATTTTCGGAATCAAGCTGGAGTGGCGGGAATTTCCGTTTGAGTGGACGGAGCCGGAATTTTACCAGGTGCGCCGGATTTATTCTTCCGGGCCGTTTGCGGAAAGCCTGACCGGAATTCGCCTGAAGGAAACCTCCGCCGGCTGCGCGGTTGAAATTTTCGCGCACTTCACACCGCGCAACGCGTTCGGGAAATTTCTGGCCCGAAAAATCCTCGGCCCGAAAACCATGCGCGACATGCGCGTGCTGGTTTCCGATGTCGGCAAATTTCTCTCCGGGCAGCAGCGCACGGCGATGTCGAACCTGCCTGTCACCGCAACCGATCCGGCCGCGCTCGGCGAGGGCATGAAGAAACTGCACGGAAAGAATTTGCCGTTTGTTAATAAACTGCGCGAATTTCTCGCCGAATCGTCGGACGTGGAATTGTGCCGCATCCGGCCGTTCACCGTCGCCCGGAAATGGGATGCCGACCGATGGGACGTTTTAAAATTGTTTCTGCACGCGACGCGCGCCGGACTGTTGAATTTAAGCTGGGAGGTGCTTTGCCCGAACTGCCGCACCGCGCCGCCGGGGCGCATCACCTCGCTCGCGCAGCTCGCCAGCGCCGCGCATTGCGACGTTTGCAACATCAAATTCGACGCCGAGTTTGACAAGTCCGTGGAGCTGAAATTCTCCGTGCATCCGACAGTGCGCCCGTGCGTCGAGCAGATTTTCTGCCTCATCGGGCCCGGAGCAAAACCACACATCGCCAGCCAGATCTTTCTCGAACCCGGCCAGCGGCGCGAATGGAACCTGCCCGCCGTCAAGCATTCGTTCCGCCTGAATTCGCCACAAGTCAGGGAGTCGGCGGCATTTTGGTCGGTCGAGAGCGCGTTGTCCGGGTTCGACGCAGAAATCGTCTGCGCGCCGGAAAAGTTTGCATTGCGCATCACGCCGCCTCAAAACGACCGGAAAAAAGTTTTTGTCTTCAATCCAAATCCTTTCCCCGTGCAGCTCGCGCTTCAGGAGGCAAACTGGGACGTGGATATTCTGACCGCCGCACGCGTCACGAACTGGCAGGAATTCCGCGATCTGTTCGCACGCGAAGTGGTTTCGCCGGACGAGGATGTCACCGTCGGCTCGCAGGTTGTTCTCTTCACCGATCTGCGGGGATCGACGGCGTTGTATTCGAGCATCGGCGACGCGCCCGCCTACGCGCTTGTGCGCGACCATTTCAAAATCCTGCATGACGTCGTCGCCGCGCAGCACGGCTCGGTCGTGAAAACCATCGGCGACGCGATCATGGCCGTTTTCAGCAACCTGCCCGAGGCGCTCGCGGCGACGCGCGAAATGCACGAGCAGCTTTCGCGCGTGAATTCAAAGGAAAACGCCCGGCTGCAATTGAAGTCCGGCATTCACGCCGGCTCATGCCTGGCGGTCAACGCCAACGACAAGCTCGATTTTTTCGGGACGACGATCAATCTCGCCGCACGACTCGTGAGCCATTGCAATGGAGACGACCTTGTTCTTACTGATGAAATTTATTCGCGAGCCGAGACGCAAAAATTCCTTTCTGCAATCGGCCACGCTGGCATTTCCGGCGAGGAAATATTCACCGGATTTCCGAGGCCCGTCAAATTCTGGCGGATTCCCGTGCTGCAAAAATAAGCCGCCTATTTTTTGATGTTCTCGCGCGAATAACTGAACTTGAGTTTGACCGTGTCCAAAAATCCCGCGAACCCTTTTTTCTTTTTTGGTTGTTCGGCCTGGATTCGCTCACATTTGTGGCTGCATTTTGGGCAGAGAAACAGCGGCTGTCCGCCGCGCACTCGCATCACGCGCACACAGCCATCGCACATCACGTCAAGGCAGTTCGTGCATTTGTAGGTCGCCTGCGATTGCGCGTGGCGCGAACATGCGACCATGCCGGTTGGCAGAACGACCGGGGGCGCCGGGCGCTCGCGCTCGAATTTCGGGATGGCGACATTGGCACCTGTGCTCTCGACGAATAATTCCACGTCGCCCAGATGCACTTGGTGTCCGGCATCCAGCCACGCTTCCATGACGGGCTGGCCATTGACGAAGGTGCCGTTGGTGGAATCGCAATCGCGGATATATACACCGTCGTTTGACAGCGCAATTTCACAATGCACGGACGAAACAGTGGGATGTTCAATGCAGAACTCACAGCCGGGGTCGCGACCTACCCGGCTGACGCCGAGGCGCAATTCCAGAATCCGGTTTTCCAAACCCGCCGTCTTGATGAGCAGTCTGGCCATAATTTTTCTGAAACCCTGTGAACTTTGCGCCCCGGCAAAATGGAAGTCGAGCGCAAAATGATGCTGAATCGAAGCAAAATTATTTACAACGGATTTTTTGCAAATGCAAATTCCTCTACGACTTTTCCACCGATCAAATGCTCCTGAATGATGCGTTCCAAAACTTCCGGCGTGCAATCCCGATACCATACGCCTTCGGGGTAAACCACCGCCACCGGCCCGCGCACGCACACTCGCAGGCAGTTTGCCTTCGTCCGGTAAACCAGAGGCTCCGCTCCTACGAGGTTTAATTCCTTCAACCGCCGCTTTAAAAATTCCCACGATTCCAGGGATTTTTCGCGCGCGCAGCATTTCGGCTCTGTCGCGTCCGCGCAGAGAAAAATGTGTCGGCCGAATTTTTCAAGACCGAGAGTTACAACGGCGGTTTGCAATTCATCCTTCATAAATAATAACACTCGTCATTCTCATCCTCGATTTATGACAAATGAAATGAGGATGACGAGGATTATTAACGCAAAAATGTCAGACCGATCACGCCGCCAACGGCGATGACTGCCCCGGCGAGCGACCGGATTCCGATCTTTTCGTTATCCACGATTCGCGTCATCGGCAGCAACATGATGGGTGTCGTGGCAACGACGGCCATGACGATGCCGGCGGGAGTTTTTTCCAGCGCCCATTGCACGCACGTAACGCCAAGCGTCTGCCCGGCGAGACTGTTGCCAAAAACCCACGGCCAGATGCGAAGCCATTTTTCGCGCGAGACCTGAAAGGTTTTATCCTCGAAAACGCCCCCGTGCACATGGGCGGAACGCGATTTGGCGACGATTAAGATGATCGCGGGAATCAAAATGCCGCCGAGGACGCGCTGGTATCCGGTCGTGCCGGGATCGGGAAATTCGCCAGCATTGTGGGCAACAAAATATGCCTTGCGGCTCAAAACAGCGCCGAGTGCGCTGCAAAATCCGGCAAAGACCGTGAACAAAATCCCGATCCACAACTGGCGGCGCGGAATATTCGCGTGGTCGCCGGGTGCAAGCGCGATGGCGACGCCTGTTAAAATCACTGCGATGCAAATCAATTCCACGCCGGTTAATTTTGTGTCGAGCCACAGCCATTCGATCAAAATGGCGAAGAGGGGAATGAAACACTGTGTGAGAAGTACGGTGCGGCGGCTGCCAAGCCGGGGCAGAGCCTGAAAATAACCGGTATCGCCGAGGCCGATGCCGCAAAATCCGCTGGCGACGAACAATGGAAACGCCGCGCCTACCAGCCCGCCACCGAAAACATTCGCCCACAGAGCGAGGCAAAGTGTCGCCATCGCGATGCGCCAGAAGTTCGCCTCCGCGCCGCCGATTTGCCTGGAGCTGCGGTAGCCGCAGATTGCGGAGATGGCAAACAGCAACGCGGCTAGGAGCGCGGCGGGCATTTACAAATCTTCGTAGAATTCGTCGGCGGCTATCGCGCCACCCTCGCCCTCGGGTGCCACGCCACTTTCCGCGAGGATTTTGGCGATATCCGGTGAGACCCACTGCGCGTGCTTGCCTTTTCTTGGAAGCGGCTTGATGCGGAAACGCCCCTGGGAATCACTTTCGAGAATGCCTCGTTCCTCCATGCGTAATAAAATGGTCTTGGCCCAGTTCGGGTCTTTGTGAAATTTCTGTTTGCCGCCGGCACGGCGTGAAATCTCGGTGGCATTTGTGAAGTCGGCGCCCCAGCCTTTCAAAAACTGGAAAATCTCGCGCTCGTCTGTGTCCATAGCTCAATGCTGGCAGAAGCAAAATACAAGTCGAGGCATTAAAGCTTCGCGGCGATGAATTGTTCCAATTTAACGGCGTCAGCGTTGAACAGACGGATTCCTTCGGCGGTTTTTTCCGTCGCCATCGCATTTTCATTAAACATCCAGCGGAACTTTTTTTCGTCGAGCAGAATTTTTTCAATTTTGCTTTCTCGCGCAATTTCGAGACTCAGCTTGCGCGGAAGCGCCTCGGTATTTTTCTGCAATTCGCCGAGCAGTTGCGGGCTGATGGTCAGCAGATCGCAGCCGGCGAGTTCCTGGATTTCACCGACGTTACGGAAACTAGCACCCATGACCTCGGTCGCGTGGCCGAATTTTTTGTAATAGGAATAAATCTCCTTCACGGAAATCACGCCGGGATCTTCGGCGGGCGCAAAATCCTTTTTCTCCTTGGCCTTGTACCAGTCCATGATGCGGCCGACGAACGGCGAAATCAATTTTACCTTCGCCTCCGCGCACGCGACGGCTTGTGCTAGCGAGAAAAGCAACGTGAGATTGCAGTTGATGCCGTCGCGCTGGAGGATTTCCGCCGCGCGAATGCCTTCCCACGTCGAGGCGATTTTGATGAGCACTCGCTCGCGCCCGATGCCGTGCTTTTGATAAAGCTCGATGAAGTGGCGGCCTTTGGCGACGAGCGCTTCCGTGTCAAAAGACATGTTCGCGTCGGTCTCGGTCGAGACGCGACCGGGAACGATTTTTAAAATTTCGAGTCCGAACAAAATCAGCAAATCATCCATCACACGGGGCAGAAGATCGTTGCCGCTGAATTTTGTTTTGTTGTCCGCAACCGCCTTGTCCACGAGAAATTTGTATTCCGGCATCTGTGCCGCCTTGAAAATCAGCGACGGGTTGGTCGTGGCGTCGCGCGGGGCAAATTGCTTGAGTGTCGCGAAATCGCCGCTGTCGGCGACGACGACGGTGAACTGTTTGAGTTGTTCGAGTTGTGTGCTCATAATTTCCTGTGCATTTAAAATACGCCAGCTTCGCCCGTTGGCAAACTTTTTGACACTGCGCCCGCATTGCTTAAACTGACCGCTCGATTTTCTTATGCCCACACATTATCTAGCCTGTGACCTCGGCGCGGACAGCGGACGCCTCATGCTCGGCACGCTCGACGGCGGAAAAATTGTCCTGGAGGAGCTGCACCGTTTCCCCAACGGCCCGGTGAAGACGAGCGGCGCGCTGCATTGGAACTTTGACGCGTTGCTCAATGAATTAAAGACTGGCCTGAAAAAGGCCGCCGCGCGCCAGTTGCCCATTGCCAGCATCAGCACCGATTCGTGGGGCGTTGACTACGTCCTTTACGACGAGCGCGGCACGGTCATGTCACCAGTGTGGTGCTACCGCGATTCGCGCACGGCGTTCGGCGTGGAAAATGCCAAGTCGAGGACGGACTGGCCTACGATTTACGCCGAGACGGGCATCCAGTTCATGGCACTCAACACGATTTACCAGCTCGCCGCCGAGCCTCCCGAACGGCTGGCACGCGTAAAGCAACTTCTGCTCATCGGCGACGCGTTCAATTATTTCTGCTCCGGCGTGGCGCGCAACGAGGTTTCCCTTGCCAGCACCACGCAGCTATACAATCCAAAAACACGGACATGGTCGAAAAAACTCCTTGACGCACTTAAGCTGCGCGAGGACATGTTCGCGCCGATTTGCGCCAGCGGCACAAAACTCGGCCCATTGAAAAAAAATCTCGCCACGGAAGTCGGCCTGCCGCAAATCGAAGTCATCGCCAGTTGCTCGCACGACACCGGCGCAGCGGTCGCGGCGGTTCCGGCGAGCGGCGAGAACTGGGCTTACTTGAGTTCCGGCACCTGGTCGCTCATGGGCGTTGAATGGCCGCAGCCCATCATCACCGACCAGGGCCGCGCGCTCGGCTTTACGAACGAGATTGGCTTTGGCAATTCCGTGCGTCTGCTGAAAAACATCGTCGGCCTTTGGATCGTCCAGGAATGCCGCCGCCAATGGACGAAGGAAGGAAAGAAATACGATTTCGCCGCGCTCGAACAGCTCGCCGCCGCCGCACCGCCGTTCGTATCCCTCATCAACGCCGACGACCCGCGCTTTTTGAGCCCCGACAACATGCCGAAAAAAATCGCCGAGTTCTGCCAGGAAACCGGCCAGCCCGTGCCCGCCAATCATGCCGCGTATATGCGCTGCATATACGAGAGCCTCGCACTGTTTTACCGCGTCGTGCTGCGCCGCATCGAGCGGCTCACCGGCAAAAAGATCGGGCAGCTCCACATCGTTGGCGGCGGCAGCAAGGACGCAACGCTCAACCAGTTCGCCGCCAATGCGCTGAAAATTCCCGTCATCGCCGGCCCGACCGAATGCACCGCTACCGGCAACATGCTCGTGCAGGCCATCGCGCTCGGCCACATCCCGTCGCACGCCGCCGCGCGTGAAATCGTCCGCAATTCATTTGAAATGAAAACCTTCACGCCGCAGAATTCCGCGCAATGGGACGCCGCCGCCGCACGGTTTGAAAAATTGTTGAGCTGAAATCCACTGGATTTGCGCCTGATTTGTGTGAAACTAAACGTCCGATGAAGCCGATAATCAAACTCTTGCTCGAAGGCGGCAGCCTGAACACCGCGCAGATGGCGCAGGTGCTTAATTTGCCCGAGGCCGAAGTCACCCGCCAGCTCGACGCCCTCAAAAAGGACGGCGTGCTGCTCGGCTTCCGCCCGGTGCTGAACCTCGCCGACGAGGATTCCGGCGTCGTGCGCGCCGTCATCGAGGTGCGCATCACGCCGGAGCGCGGCGGCGGCTTCAACCGCCTGGCCGAGCGCATCAGCAAGTTCGACGAGGTGGAATCCTGCTACCTCATGTCCGGCGGCTACGACCTGCTGGTGTTCGTCAACGGCGCGAGCCTGCAAAAGGTCGCGGCGTTCGTCTCGGAAAAACTCTCCACTATCGAGGGCGTGCTTTCCACGGCCACGCATTTCATGCTGCGCTCCTACAAGGAACACGGCTTCCTGCTCGGCGGCAAAGTCGAGGAAACGGAACGGCTCAAGGTCGCGCCGTAAAACATTTTGGAACGGCCAATTTGCGTAATTCGTCTTGAGAAGTGGGGTGGGAAAGGCGAAATTAACGTCAGTGGAAGCTATGGCAAACAAACTTACAGAGCTTGAGTTTTCGCTCAATGATGTTATCGGCGGGCAACCGTTGACGCCGGATAATGTGGATTTGCCCACGTTGCGCGGTTTTCTTGAAGAGGTCGAAACTCTGATCAAAGGCGACGTGCCGGGAGCGAGCCTTGCAGATTCGCGTGTTCAAATTAAAAAAGGCTCGGTCAAAATTGTCGCACTGGTAGCTCACTTGCTGGCCAGCGATGCTCGGGCGGATTTGGCAAAGTTGGATAAAACGGGTGACTTGGATGCAATTCAACCAAGTCGTGCAAAAATTATTGAGCGGTGGCAATCGCGCGTGCGCCGCACTCCCAGCCGAACCTATTCGATTCCGAGCGCTGCGAACCGTCATGAAATTCGCATTTCAAATACAAGTCAGTTTCAACACGCCGGAGAAAATTCATGGGTGAGCGTCGAGAAGCATTTGACCGGAAAAGTAATTGACCTCGGCGGCAAATCGCCAAATGTGCATCTCATCTTGACGGACACTGGCGAAACCGTGTGCGTGGATGCGACGGAACAACAACTTGCGGCTGAAAAAGAAAATCATGCCTACAAAAATGTCACTCTGCGAGTGCAGGGTGAACAGCATTTGCGAACAAAAGAGCTGCGCAATCTCCGGCTGATTCAATTCTCGCCACAAACCACGGAAGTTGATGAGCAGTCATTGGCTTCTCTCTGGCAAAAAGGCCGTGAAGCTTGGAAGGAAGTTAAATCTGCGGCGGGCTGGGTGGAATCATTGAGGGGAAACACATAGGCAATGATTCAGGTTTCACTCGACACCAGTTTTTTGATTTCGTTTGCTGACCCCAGCCGTCCGCATCACGCCATTGCTGTGGATTATTTTCGCCATTGTCTTGCTCAGCGGATTCCCATGTGGATTTCCGTAGTCGCTGCGGGAGAATTTGAAGTCAAACAGCCCGTCAATGATTTGCCTCTCCAGAATTTTCGCATTCAGCCATACAATTTGCCTCACGCCATTCGGGCGGCGGCATTGTTTCGTTCGTTGCGCGCTGAAAGCTCGCATTCTTCTGTGGATGATACTCGCCGAATTATCATCAATGATTTGAAAATCATTACACAAGCGGAAGAGGAAACAATTTCAGTCATTTTGACTGAAGACGCCAACACTCTGTCGAAAATTGTCGCGCGCCTCCGGCAAGCCAACGCGGCTTCCGTCCATGTTCTCTTGTTGAAAGACGGATTTACACCGGGAAAATTGGAGAATCCAGATCAGGGCGAACTTACATTGCCGCCTCCGGCAACATGAGACGTTTTAACGTGGATTTGCAGGGGTTTTCTGCGACACTTTTCAATTCAATGAATTTGCTTTTTCCATATCTGCGTCCGTCTGCGAAATCTGAGGGCAACTTTTTTTGATTCATGGACCAGTCACGTTTCATCGCCAAGCACGTCGTCAACCTGCCCAAGTCGGGCATCCGCGACTTTTTTGACATCGTCGCCAAGATGAAGGACGCCATCTCGCTCGGCGTCGGTGAACCGGATTTCGACACGCCATGGCACATCCGGGAGGCCGGCATCTACGCGCTCGAAAAGGGCAAGACGCATTACACGTCCAACCTCGGCCTCATCGAACTGCGCCGCGCCATCAACAAATACGTCGAGCAGAATTTCAACGTCAGCTACGCGCCGGAGAACGAAGTCATCATCACCGTCGGCGTCAGCGAGGGGCTGGATCTGGCCTGCCGCGCGCTCATCAATCCCGGCGACAAGGTGATGTATCACCAGCCATGCTACGTCAGCTATTCGCCGAGCATCACGCTCGCGCACGGCATCCCCGTGCCCGTGCCGACATTCGCGAAAGACGGTTTCGCGCTCACCGTGGACGCGCTCCGCGCCGCGTGGCAGCCGGGCTGCAAAATTTTGATGCTCAACCTGCCGTGCAATCCCACCGGCGGCACGTGCGACCGCACACAGATCGAAGCCATCGCCAAGTTCGCGGTGGAAAAAGATCTCATCGTGTTGAGCGACGAAATTTATTCCGAACTGACGTTCGATGGCGTTCACACCAGCATCGCGAGCCTGCCCGGCATGAAGGAGCGCACGATTTTCCTGCACGGATTTTCCAAGGCGTTTTCCATGACCGGCTGGCGGATCGGCTATGCCTGCGGCCCGGCGACGCTCATTGAGGCGATGATGAAGGTGCATCAATACTCCATGCTCTGCGCGTCCATCATCGCGCAGGAAGCCGCCATCGAGGCGCTCGTGCGCGGCGAGGACGCGATGAAAAAGATGCGCGACCAGTATCATCGCCGCCGCGATTTCATCGTGCGCCGGTTCAATGAAATCGGTTTGAAATGCCACCTGCCGCGCGGCTCGTTCTACGCGTTCCCGGACATCAGCAAGACGGGTTTGCCGGAAAAGGAATTTGCCATCGGCTTGTTGCAGGCGGAAAAAGTCGCCATCGTTCCCGGTTCGGCCTTCGGTGAAAACGGCAAAGGCTTTTGCCGCGCGTGTTTTGCCACCAGCTACGAACAACTCATCGAGGCGAGCAACCGCATCGAGCGGCATGTGCAAACACTCGCGAAGAAGCAGTGATTTTTCGTCTGCACACGGGCGCCAGATTCGAATAATTCGCCTTTCGGGAATCATCTTCAAGCGTGAGGTTATAATGTGACTTGCTTGAATTAGTGGAAATAATCAGTTTTTATTACCGCGATTTTGACGAATCACGACACGCGAACGCCAAAATCCTGAACGCCTTCCCCGTTTTATTGCAGGAAATCGTCGAAATATGACAAGAATTTGTAAAACTGCTGCCAGCTCACGCCGCTCTCTTGCAAGCCTGGGTCGAATTCCTGCACGAAATCACCATTTTCCTGCTGTCATTTGCCGTGATCCTGCACGGTTCCGATTAAAGTATGGAAATAATAATTGATTATTTCCACAATTATGCTAAATTCGATTCAGTTTTTCAACAAATCCAACAGTTTTCCCATGAAAACCTTCAAACTCGGCTTCGGCAACCGCACGGTCCTCGAACAAATCTCCATTTGCCGGCGCGTGGCCGATGGCATCGCCAAGCTGCCCGCCGAACAGCGCGCCACCTTCGCAGACCGGCCGGTTGCCGACAGTGTGGCCAAGGCGACCGAGGCGCATGCTGCGGTGGAGGAGTTGAAGGCATCGTTGAAGGCGGCGTTGCGGGTGCGCGATGCCAAGGTGCGCGTGATGCGCCAGCACACCACCGGCGCCGCTTCGGGCAT
>PKZR01000031.1 GCA_003133815.1 Limisphaerales bacterium
TTGCGACCGTTGCGGCGGCGATTGGCGAGCGTGGCCTTGCCGCTCTTGCTCGAGTTGCGGTTGAGGAATCCGTGCTGGCGTTTGCGGCGGATTTTCGATGGTTGATACTGGCGTTTCATAAATTCAAAATCGTCCGCGCATTCGCGCCAAACGAGCGGTGGAGATTAACAATGAAATGTCTTGTGTCAAGACGTGGTTCGAGGTTACTTCACGTTCAATTCCCGCTGGATCCCGAATTTATCAATGCGTTTGCGCAGTGTTGCGCGCGTGATGCCGAGCATCTTTGCAGCGTGAACCTGATTGTCGTTTGTTTCCTTCAGGGCCTGGATCACCAGTTCGCGCTCAACGGCCGGGATGATTTTTAATTTGGGGTCGCGCTTGGCCCATTGGAACAATTGCCGCGCGAGNNTCGCGGACATTTCCCGGCCAGTGATACTTTTCCAAGGTCTTGATGACGCTGGCGGCAACGGATTTTGGCGGGCGTTTCAACTCGCGCGCATTTTTTTCGAGAAAATAATTTACGAGCAGCGGAATGTCGTCGGGACGTTCGCGCAGAGGAGGTATCGGAATCCGCACGACGTTGAGACGGTAAAATAAATCTTCCCGGAATTGTTTGGCGGCGACGGCGGCTTCCAGCGGCTTGTTCGTGGCGGCAATCACGCGCACATCCACCTGGATTGGCTGGTTGCCGCCGACACGCTCGAACGTGCCGCTTTGCAGCACGCGCAATATTTTCGTCTGTGTGGCGGGTGTCATGTCGCCGATTTCGTCCAGGAAAATCGTGCCTTTGTTGCATTGCTCGAATTTTCCGATGCGCTGGACGGTCGCGCCTGTGAATGCGCCTTTTTCGTGGCCGAAGAGTTCGCTTTCCAGAAGTTGTTCGGGAATCGCGGCGCAATTGACTGCGAGAAACGGCTGTTGCGACCGGTCGCTGTGATGATAAATGGCGCGGGCGACAAGTTCCTTGCCTGTGCCGCTTTCGCCGGTGATGAGCGCGGTGGCGTTGCTGGCGGCGACCTGGCCGACGAGTTTGAACACCTGCTGCATTGAGGCGCTGCGCCCGACAATGCCGAGTTCATAGTCCTCCGATTCAAGCAGCGGCTGATAGGACACGACCTGTTTCATGTCGCGCGCGGCCTTGAGAGCATTGCCGACAATCTCCTTGATCTTCATCGCATCGAACGGCTTGAGGAGATAATCGTACGCGCCCAGCTTCATCGCCTCGATGGCGGTCTGCGTCGTGCCGTAGGCGGTCATCAGGATGACGAGCAGCTTGGGGTTGGCTGAGCGCATTTTACGGAGCGTTTCCAAACCGTTCATGCCGCCCATGCGCACGTCCATCAGCACGAGGTCGGGCTTGAATTTGGGAACGATTTTTAATCCTTCCTCGCCGGACGAGGCCGTGAGGAACTCGATTTCCGGCGAATCAAAAATCCGCTGGAACGAATACCGCACGTCCTCTTCATCATCAATCAACAGAAGCTTGCTCATTTATTTATGTAAAATAGCGGTTTTTCGGCAAACCAACAGTGAATTTTGATCGATTTGCGGGATGATGATTTGTGCCAGGCGCGTGAGCCGGGGCTGCCACGAGGTTCAGGGGGAGGACCGGGCGATGGGCGGCCAGACAAACTTCGAGTTTGCGTGCCCTGGCCGCATGACCATCGTCCGGCTTGCGTCTGGCTCTGCCAGCGGCAAGTTGGAGTTGAGAGCCGTTGGTTGAGGGTTGAATGGATTCGGGCCGCAGCCCTCAACCCTCAACTTTCAACCCTCAACAAATCCTGTTACGTGCACATCAACGACACTGTCCCGCTCCACGGGCCGTATTGTGTGGAACCGCCGATGCCGCGGATGCGCACGCCATACACCAGTCCCGGCGTAAGATTCGTGATGACGATGCCCTTGGTGTTCGCCCAGATGCCCGCATCCACCCACGCGCCCGCGCCCGTGCAATACTGCACATGATACGCCTTGGCGCCGGCCACAGACTGCAGGTAGACACCCAGCTGCCCCGTCATGGAATTGTCCAGGCTGATTCCATCCGGCGCGACGAGCGTGATCTTGTTTTTGCTCCAGACAATCACATCAAAGCCGGAGGTCAGCACCTGCGATTCCGTGATTCCGGGGATGCTCTGGATGTAGGCCGCAATCTGGCGAAGCGGCACCAGGAGGTTGTCGCGCGCCTCCTTCAACGCGGCGGTTTCCGGTGAGCCGCCCAGCGTGGTGGCGGTCATGGCGGCCTGATAGGCCTGCTGCAGCAGCGTGAGCGCCGCAATGGTTATCGGGAGGTTGGGGAACAGCGTGCCGCATTTTGGAATGCACGTGATCACCAGGATGGCGAAGCTGTTCAACTGGTCNNGTTCTAGTTTCCCCCGGAGTAAGACGACGGACACACCGGCAGGCGGGTCAATCGCGGCACGTTTTAAAAAATAGCATCAGGTGTGCCAAGATTGTGAAACGTTTCACAAGCGCACAGGATCTGTGGAATACGGCCTGTGGCCGGAATGGTGGATTTCCGTGGCGCGAAAATCGAGGCATAGCCCAGACACTGCACGTTATGGCCGTAAACACGGCATATCCCTGCCAAAACAATTCATGTTTGAATCAAAACAATTCTATTTTGCACCAAAACAACTCATTTTTGGTTCATAACAACACTGTGTTTACCAAAACAGTGTTGCTTTGAAACGAAACACTGTTGTTTTGCTCCAGACACGTTCTGTTTTGATCAAAACACTGTTTTTCTGACGCAAAACTGTGTTGCTTTGGAACAAAACACTGTTGTTATGACACAAAACAGTATTGCTTTGAAGCAAAACACTGTTGTTATGGAATAAAACAATTCGTTTTTGTAACAAAACAGTTCGTTTTTTGGTAAAAATCCACGGCTAAAATTTCATCAAAAAAATTATTTCGATGAAACACCACTGGCAAAAGGCGGAATTAAGTGTCCCGTCACAGGACAAAGTGTCCTGTTTTAAAAATGAGACAGTGGGTGCTGGCGGCGGATGAAGTAGGCCGCAACCTGCCGTGCCGGGCGCGAGCACGGCGGGAAAGAGAAGAGACTGATGTCATTCCCTATTATCGGGATTGAGACGAGTGAGGACAGGTGAGGTGTAGAATCGGAAATCACTTTGACCGTGATATATTGTTGGTAGAAAACTTGCTCCGGGATTTCTGCTTGTAATTTTTTGTTGCTGGTATAGAAATGGCGTATCACCCAGTGCGCATAGGGATCACCTTTAAACGGAAAACCATGGTTTACGGCAAACACATTGTTGGCAGGTGCTTGTTAAGGCCGCAGCTTCATGGGCTAACCAGCTTCAGGCATAATCCATTTTCGCCCGGAACTATTTTTACAGATATTTTGAAAGATTTTGGCCGGGGATGCGTATTGCATCGGATGAACTGTGTTATTTATTCGCCATGAACACCCGATTAAATAAAATCCAGAACTGGCCAGAACTGGCAAGGCAGGCGGGCTATTCGCCTATCAAGCTGGCCAAGAACTGTGGCGTTTCATTGCGGACACTGCAACGGTTTGCCATCCAAAAAACGGGCAAAAGTCCCAAGGAATGGCTGGCTGAACGACGTCAGCTTGATGCGGTGGAGGAATTGAAGAAGTGTTCCTGCCTCAAGGAAGCCGCCTCAAACCTGGGCTACAAGCATACGCACCATTTCTCACGGGATTTCAAGGCGCACTGGGGATATTGCCCCGCACAGCCAGCACCCATGGGGGCGCAAAACCCATGAATGTCGCCTTTTGGTATGAAAATGTCGCCTTTTGGTATGAAGTGGGTCTGTAAATGGATGATTTCTAATGGTCTAATTTAAGTAATAAATGTTCAAGACCACTACGATGATTCAACACTGCAAAATGAGTTTGAAAATAAAATCAGTCAGCCATTTTGCTCTGGTTCTGAATGTGATTTTGCTCCTCATTAGCTACCATGTTAACGGTCAGGTTTCCAATATTGCGCCGGAATGGAAAGCACATTTCATATCAACGCCAACCATTGAAAATTGTGTGTTTGAGGATGACGACAAAAAAAGTGGCGAAACGCATCTGTATCAATTTCGATGGCAGACTAACGCTTTTCTTTTTAGGCAAATTCCAAGTTTAGCCGAAGCTTCTTCAAATCATATAGCATTAACAGATGGTTATGTAGGTCGTTATGAAAGCAACAGTTGGAGCATTCAAGGAGCCGGCCCGTCCGGGCAGCTATTCCTCTTTCCGAATGCTGGCAACATATGGGGAATAAGGCCAAAAGACGCAAATGAAATGAGTCTTTATATGGGTGAAGGGGAGCTTTTTTCCGCACTTTATTATGGAATTTTCGATTTGAATCCTGCAACAGTGGAATGGTCGGAGAATTCCAAATTCACCGCATCGTCCAGGAAAGGCGAAAAAATGATCGGAGAAATCACCGACGTTTCATCCAATGGATTGCCAACACGCTTGGAGTGGCACTATGCCGAAGCACGACCAGGGATGGATTTCATTGAGGAATATAAATATGACAATGCCAATTTTGGCCTCCCATATTTTCCGAGTGAGTTTGATTTTTTTACGGAAAACGGCGGTGAAAAGCAACTAGCGGATGTTTTCAAAATATTGATTCTTGAAACCTCGTCCACACCATTAGAAGAAAGTTATTTTGATCACGATCGTTATTTTTTTCCGCCTGCGGCTTCGCTGCATGAACCTTCCACACTTCTTTTCACCAACAACGAACTGTTTGACATAAGCCATGGGTATCCAGAGAAAGTGTTTTCTGCTTCAGATGCAAAACTTTTTGGAAATGTTAAATTGACTGCAATAAATGTAAAATTAGTTCGACTTTTTCTTTTAGGCTTTCTTGTGCTTTCAGTAATCGGACTTTTGATTATCTGGAAGCACACGAATACGAAACAATAAAAATAGACCAAAGGAATGACTAATGAAAATAAAAACTATAATGTTAATACTGCCAGTATGTATTTTTACAATTTGTGCTCATGCACAATGTTATGTAACTGATTCTGTTGCCTGTGCAGGAACATCCAGTGGAGTAAGCTCTAGTTGCCTCTATACTGGGAATACTGTCACTACAAATATTATAACAGCGAATCTGATAAATTTTGCGGGATCCGCTACACCAGGACAAGTAGGCAGTTTGTCAGGTGAAACGCGAGTGTCTGTCAATTGCACCAAGATTGTGCAAAATGAAGACTGCACCAAGCCTGGAACTTATTATATGGTTTCGTCGAATACGTATTCAGTCAGCGTGTTGATTCCATCCGGAACAAGTTGCAACTAATTTTTGATATACAGTTCAGCAATTTCGTGTTTAATCGGATGATTACTCGCGAATGAGTCACATGAAAGCGTTCCACAGGGCTTTTCTGGTCAGTGCTGGAGTGATTTTACTCATCACTGGAATTGCTAAGATGTGGAGCGGTTTTGGCAGCGCAAGAATTCTGGCGGTTGCAGACCCGCTGTTGGGTCTCCAATTCGGCCACTTAATCTTTGTCGCTGGTGCATTGGAACTAGTTGTAGCAAATGTGTGCTTATTTAGTAAATCTAGTCAAGCAGCTACGATTCTTGTGGCATGGCTCGCAACTAACCTTTTAGCTTATCGGCTTAGTTTCTGGTTGATGGGCTGGCATCGCCAATGTAGTTGCTTGGGTAATCTTACAGATGCGTTGCACATTCCACCGCAAACGGCTGACACGGCCATGAAAATCATTCTGGCGTATCTGCTCATCGGCAGCTATGGGATTCTTTTCCACTTATGGTGGAGGAAGAAGGAAAATGCAGAATGATGAAATGAAATCGGAAACGGGATTGGTGGTTAGCAACGCTTCATCTTGCTAGGCGTATCCGAAATTCTTCAATGATTAAACCATCCAAAAAAGTTGAGCTTTTCCCCGGCATTTGGATTGCCGCCATTGTTATTTTTTTGGTTGGCGGGCGGATGTTTTGGGTGGGCGCCAATCGTCCCGCGCATCGCGCGGAGATTGCCGTTGCTTTTGGCTCAATTGGCCTTTTCTACGGGCCGGTGCAAACGGACAGCGCCGGAACCCGCATCACTTATATTCAACAGGGAGAAAAGGGATTGGCGGTATTTTTACGCGACACGGCCACCGCCCACCGGCAGGAGATTTATGATGAATACGATCCCCTGCTTGAAAATGTGCGTGTCTGGCCGTGGTCGCCGGATGATGCTTATTTCAGCTATTCTGGAACGAACATCTTGGCCGTTTGCCACGCGGACACGGGCGAGATTGCGGAGAAATTTGAACTTGGTAATGAAAAGGTGCAGGACGTGACATGGCTGATACCGGACGAATTTGTCTATTTCAACGACAAAAACGACCTCTGTTCAGTCCAAAAACAGGCGGATGGACATTGGCAGTTGAAACGTAAGTCGGAATTAGCTTCGGTTGGAAAAATATCCTGTTTGACGGTCATCAGCACCAATTCCATCGCGTGGTTGCAGAACAATGTCATCTGGCACATGAACTTGGAAGACTCTCTAGCCGTCAGCAACAGCCAACCTTCTTCAATTGCGTCAACTAATCCGCCGATAAACAATCTCGTTCTTTGGCTGGATACTTCAACTCTTTCGTTGCGTGAAGATGGCGCACCGGTCACCAATTTATTAGACCGCAGTTCTAGTGGAAATGATGCAGTGGTGAATGGTGTCAGCCCGACTTACAATTCACCAGACCACACTAATGCTTTGAATAATAAAGCGACTATTCATTTTGTTTCTAATCATTATCTTACAAATACTGCTGGCCTAAAAACCGTTAATTCTCTATCCATTACAGATGCCGCACCGCGTTCTATTTTTGTAATAATGCGCCGAGACCCCCATCCTCCTCCAGGTCAAGATTTTGTTGATCCCCAAATGCTAGTTCAATCAGGTGTTCCAGGACCGAATAATACCAGTTTCGGTATTTATGACAAAAGCCATTCGGCCAGCTTGCCAACGGTAGGTAGATGGGCAAATGATAAAACCGATAACAATATTCATGAATTAGAAGCAGGCACATGGAATCTTTTGGAAGCAGCTTACGATGGAACAACTGAATTCGGATATGTCAATGGCATCCTGCAAGGCACTAAAACTAATGCGCTTAAAACAGAGAACAAGGAAGTCCAAATTGGAGCACAGAGCTTCAACAACGGGAGAAGATATGGTGGCAACAAATCAGACGGGGATTTTGCAGAATTGTTGATCTACAATGCAAATTTAAGCGACGATCAGCGACGGCAGGTGCAGGATTATCTGGCTTCAAAATGGTTTGGCGGCAAACTGCCTGCCAATGTCACGGTCGGCACCCCCGAGGTCTTGCTCGATGTCAAATCGGTCAAGGGCACTAGCATCAACGAATTCAGCTACTCCAAGGAGGCCGGGCAGTTCCTCATCAGCGTGGAGAATAAAGGCACAACTTTATGGCGGTTTTATCCTGACGAAAATACGCCGGTGCAATTGCTTCCTGCGGCAAGAAACACATTACGGCAAAATCTGCGCTGGATTGGGGCAGACAAATATGCTTTTATCAGCAACACCAAGAGCAATTCCTTAATCACGGTGGCTGGTTTGTCCGGCATTAAAAAGACCACCCTGTTTATGACCGGCAATGCCACCCGGTTCACGACCACACCAGATGGCAAGCAACTCTTTGTCACAGGAATTGCAAGCAACGAACCTGCCGATGAAATTTGGCAATACGACGTGGATTCAGCATTGGCACATAACGTCGTGCCTTATACAGACAATCCATCGCCTGTGATCAAGCGCAGTGACCCTGTGCATGGCATCGCAACTGTGAATGGGCGTAAATTGGAATACTATTTGTATCGTCCAATTGGAGTCACAAATCACGACAAGAAAAAACATCCGCTCGTGATCGGAAATACAGTTTTTGTTGATGCCCAGTATCAGCAAAACCCGGACGGGCCGTTGTGGGCGCAAGCCCTCGCCAACTGCGGTGCCTATGTGGTTATAGTAGATCGGCGGAATTGGGCCGGAAAGGAAGTTGCACAATGGCCGGAAAATGTGATGGATATCTATGATTATTTGGCCACGAATCACACGGTCAATGTGGACTGGAATCAAGTGTTTCTCTTTGCCTCGGGTAGTGAAACGCCAGAACTTAACAACCTCATCATCCAACGTCCGGAACTTTGGAAAGGGGCAATGTTTCTTAATCCTGACAGTCTTCCTGATTTTTCCAAATTGCCCAGAAATAAACTTGCGCCGAAAATATTGATCGGCATTGGCGAACTTGTAGGACAGGCAGAAGAATTCAAACAATATCAGGAAACCGCGCTTAATTACGGGGTGGTTGTAGATTACATCGAAGACAAGGGAGCGCCGCAATTGCTCCAATCAAAGCCCGATGTGCTGGAACGCACCAAGGCCATAATCCATTTCGTTTTTGATGATTGAACCTGAGTTTATGAGCAAAACTTTGATTCGACCATTCATCCATTTTGCTGGTGGAATCCTGCTGGCAGCTGCGTTGATCCGGTTTTTCATCGCCACCGGCCACTTGCCGGTCTTGGCTCTGCCTGATCCCATGCTCGGCATTTCACTCCGGTTCGCCCTGTTGATTGTCGGGGGGATTGAATTGACTTTCGCACTGATCTGTTTGTTCGGTAAAAACGTCAGGCTTCAAACCGGTTTTCTGGCCTGGCTCTCGACCTGTTTTGTGGTGTTCTGGCTCGGCCTGTTCTGGATGCATTGTCATCTGCAAGGCACTTGTCTTGGCAGTCTCAACGACCCGCTAAACCTTTCACGTGGGGCGATTGGCTACGTCATGCGATTCATCCCGGTTTGCCTGTTGCTTGGGAGCTATGCCGCATTGTTACATCTTTGGGTTGCAAAAGCTGACAAGGCTGAAGCCGTGGTTACGCAGCCTGTCACAACAAATCGTAGTGGAGACAGGGCTGAACCGGCAGTCCTGGTTCGATTTCTGAAAATATCCTGCACCGCCTGCGGCGACCACATTGAATTTCCAACCAACCTTTTGGGTCAGAAAATCCCGTGTCCGCATTGCCAGGCAATCATCACCTTGAAACAACCGGACAACATAAAAATCTCCTGTTCATCTTGCGATGGACACATTGAGTTTCCCGCCCATGCCATCGGGCAGAAAATCCCGTGCCCGCACTGCACAGAAACAATCAGGCTGTTAAATCCCGCCTGAAATTTTACTGTCAAAGATTTCGCCCCCTGACCGCGCCGGTTGCGTCCAATTGACCGTCGCCGGATGATTTCATTGTTTGACCTGGTCCCGCCCATGCCCTAAACTCACAGTTCTTTCTTATGAAAATTGTTGTTTGTGACCCGATCTCACCAAAGGGAATTGCGCTTTTGCAGCAACGCCCCGAATTCAACGTCGTCGTTCTACCAAAGCGTCTGCCGGAGGCGGAACTTCTGCCCATCGTCGCCGACGCGACCGCTCTCGTCGTCCGCTCCGAAACCAAAGTCACCAAGAAGGTCATCGAGGCGGCGAAGCAGCTGCGGGTCGTGGGTCGTGCCGGCGTCGGCGTGGACAACGTGGATATCGAAGCCGCCACGCAGCACGGCACTGTGGTGATGAACACCCCCGGCGGCAATACGGTGACGACGGCGGAATTGACTTTCACGATGCTGCTTTCGCTTGCGCGCAAGGTGCCGCAGGCGGCCGCGACAATGATTGCGGGCAAGTGGGATCGCAAATTGTTTCAAGGTGTCGAGCTGCAAGGCAAGACGCTCGGCATCCTGGGCATGGGACGCATCGGCACAGAAGTGGCCAAGCGCGCCATCGCTTTCGGAATGCGCGTCGTGGCTTACGACCCGTATCTCACGGAAGACCGCGCCAAAGCCATCGGCGCGGAGTTCGCGCCGGAAGGGGATTATGTTTATCGCGAGGCGGATTTTATCACCGTTCACATGCCGGTGACCAAAGAGACGAAGGAAATGCTGAATGCCGCTGCGTTTGCGAAAATGAAGCCCGGCGTGAAAATCGTGAATTGTGCGCGTGGCGAAATCGTTTCTGAAACCGATTTAATCGCGGCACTGGAATCCGGGAAAGTTGCCGGGGCCGCACTGGACGTTTTTGCGGTTGAACCTCTGCCCGCCGATCATCCTTATCGCAAGCAGGCGAATTTGATTTTGACGCCGCATCTCGGTGCCAGCACCGAAGAAGCGCAGGAAAAATGCGGCATCGAAGTTGCCGAAGTCATTGCGGGCTATCTGCTCACCGGCGAAGTCCGCAACGCCGTGAACCTGCCTTATCTCGACGCGAAAACCTACGAGCAGGTGAAGCCGTATCTGCCGCTCGGCGAAGCGCTGGGCAAGCTGTTGGCGCAGCTCACTCCGGCGACCGCCGACCGTTTGCATATAACTTATGGTGGGAACGCGCGGCTGCTGCCGAACACTGACCCGGTGACGCGCGCGGTACTGCGCGGTTTTATGTCCACAAGCAATTTGAAGGATGTGAACAATGTCAACGTCCGTAGTGTTGCGCAGAGCATCGGCATCACGGTCGAGGAAAAAAAATCAGATGAGCCGGTGACATTCAACGAATGGGTTCACGTCCAGATTTTCAGCGGCGCAAAAAAGCTGGTTTCAGCGGGCGGAACATTTTTTGGTTCGCCGAACAATCCGCGCATCGTGCGATTGTTCAGCCAGCCGGTGGAAATTCCGATTTCGGGAACGCTGTTGCTTTTGAACAACAAGGATCGTCCCGGCATCGTCGGCTATCTCGGCACACTGCTCGGCAAGCACAAGGTCAACATTGCCAGCATGAGCCTTGGTCGCGACACGGCGGGCGGCAGCGCGCTCACGGTCTTGAGTCTCGACAGTGCTCCTTCAAATGCTATGCTCGACGAATTGCAAAACGACCCTGACATCAGCAACGTAAAAGTTGTGAAACTGTAAATTTTTGAACCAATTGAATCGAAAACACTCCAACACAAATGAAATTTGAAATAAAACTGATGTCTTCTGTCGTGTTTGCCGCAGCATTGTTCGCATTTTCCAGGGCATCTGCCGTCACCGCAGATGCCACGATGCCGGTGGCGACCGTGACCAATTCCACCGCAGTTGATGCTGGCACGAATGCCATAGCGACAGACACCAACGCAAATCCCATTGCCACGATGGCTTCGTTGTTCGGTGATCCGGTCATCGCCAAGGGCAATGGTTTTGAAATCAAGCAGAGCGAGCTGGACGAGGTGATGACCGGCATCAAATCCTCCGCCGCCGCGCAAGGACAGACCATTCCGCCGGATCAGTTGATGACATACGAAGTCCGAATGCTCGACCGTCTGATTCAGATTCAGATCCTTTTGCAAAATGCCACGGATGCGGACAAGGCTGCAGGCAGGACAAACGCAGATCTGCAAATCAGCAATTTGCTGGCACGTGCCGGATCGCAGGATGTTTTCGACCGGCAATTAAAGGCCGTCGGAATTACACCGGATGAACTGCGCGC
>PKZR01000391.1 GCA_003133815.1 Limisphaerales bacterium
GGCGCTGGGAGCGCTGGGAGTTCTCGTGCTGGCAGGTATCCGTAAAAAGATTGCTTTGGGATAACTAATAGCGGAATTCGTTGCCCGCACGTTTTAAACAGGGTGGTTTCTTTGAAGTTTATGCTGCCAAACTTGGCTGTATATACTGCAAGATTGAAACATTGGGCAGCGAGCATCTGCAAAATTTGGCACTTTTTTGGATTATTCTGCTTGACCTTGCCTGCGGCGGGGCGTAATTTTACACAAAAGCCACACTCATTGCAAAAAAATTTGCATTTTTTGGGCATGGCTGTCTTTGTTTAATAATCAGAATAATTGGATTTTTAATTTTGAAAACCGACTCTACAGACTTTGCCATGAATATTTTGAATATCTGCAGGACTCAAACAGTGGCGCCCCTCTCTGAAGCTAAAGCAACCGTTAAAATTATGAAAACCAACACCTCCCTGAAATTTTACAGCATGGCAAGCCTGCTTTTGTTGGCGGGCGCGTTAACTCTGAAAGCCGCCACCGATACTTGGACTGGGGCAACATCTTTCAACTGGGCTGATGCGAACTGGACCGGAGGCAACACCACGCCTGTAGCAGGCGACACCCTGGCCTTTGGCCCGACAGTCGGGGGATTAGGCGCGACGCTCACTGACAATCTTGGAGCCGCCTTCGTCTTGGCGGGACTGACGTTTAACCCGGGTGCCTCCGCCTTCACCCTTAACACCAGCGGTGGTGGTGACACCATCGCCGCCAGCGGCGGCTTTATTGACAATGCGGCCAACACGGAAACCATCAACATCCCGGTGGTCTGGGCTGCCGCTAATTCAATGTACGTTATTGGTGGCGGCACGCTGGTTCAGGATGGTGCCATTTCCGGTGGTGGTGGTAATTATGCATTGACCAAGACCGGATTTGGCACGCTGACGCTCGGAGGTCAAAATTCTCTCGGCACCGGTTCGACCACCATCAACGCCGGCACGCTGACTCTGGATTTCACACAATCCGGTGCGCCGTCTGCGAACATTGTTTCAGCCACTTCGCCATTGAGCATGAAAGGCGGAAATTTGACCGTGAACAGCGCTGTTTCATCCGGCTCGGCGACAATCCAGACGTTTGCCAGCACGGCGGCAATAGCCGCCGGTCCCAACGTAATAACTGTTGCGAATACTGGCGCTGGCACCCCCACCGTTGCGCTTGGCGCCTTCGGCACCGTGGCCGCCGGGGCCACGGTGAAATTTGTCGGACCGGCCTATAACAGCGGTGCCAGCAGCGGCACTACGTTGGGTGGCACTACGGTGGCCGCAACCGGCACCATTACCACGTCAACGGCGGGAAATGGAGGCGCGGCTCTCCCCTATGGGTTGCTTCAGAGTGCCGGCACCTCTGGCGGTTGCTACGCCACGGTTAATTTATATGATTGGGCAACCACAGACACCGCAGCTCGTGCAGCAGGAGCAAATCCCTTCACGATTCTTGGCGGCAGCCAAGTCACGGGCTTTTACTCGGAACTTAACAGTGGCACCACCACAGCTAATAACAACGAAGATATAACCGGCAGTTGCGGCAGCCCTAACGGCACAACGACCACCGTTAACAGCATGCGCTTCAATGCTGCCGCCAATATTACCTTCACGATGAATGCTGGCACTACTGGATCCGGTAAAGTTCTCACCATGGGCGGTATTTTGGTAACGCCAAATGTTGCAAACCACAACATCACCTTTGCCACCCCTGGTGGTGATTCCTCGAGCAGCAGCACTGAATTGGTTGTCTGGCAAAACGACACGTTGGGCGAATTGATTTTCAATATCAGCACCCACTCGCCCGCGAATCCATTCCTTGGCGGTGGTGGCGCTTACGTTCAAGCGGGTCCTGGCACTGTGTCTTTTCTGGGGGCGAATAATTACACTGGAGTGAATTATCTTAATGGCGGTGTTCTGGAGATTGCCGGGGACTCCGGCCTGGGCGGCACGGCCAATGCAAACGTGAATCTTAACGGCGGCACTTTGCTGGCCAACTACACCGGCTATCTTGACAACGGCACCCACAACACCACGGCTGATGAACAGCCGGTTGTCCTCCTCAACAACGGCGGCGGGCTGGCAGCGACGGCAGGCAATACAATAACGATAGACGGCGTGGTCAGCGGGTCAGGTCCGTTGACCATCGGCCTTCCGACCACAGGCGGTCTGGTTCCCGGCACCGGCACCGGCACGGCCAACTTGACGGCGGTCAACGCCACCGGCACGGTTCAATTGGAACCGTCGTCCTCGGCGAACACCGCCACCGGCGGAACCGTGCTGGACACCGGCATCCTGAACGTTTCCACCACCCTCGCCGGACTGCCCACCGGCGGGCTGACCTTCAACGGCGGCACCTTCCAGTGGATCGCCTCCACTCCTGATATTTCGGCGCAGACAGTCACCATCAACCCTGCAAGCGGCACGCTGGCCGGTGGCGGAACACTGGACGTGAACGGAAACACCGTGACTCTGGCCAATGCGATTGGCAACGGCGGCACGGGCGCGTTGACAGTCAACAGCACGGCGCTGAACGGGGTATTGAATTTGACAGCCGGCATCACCTCCACCGGCGGCACGACCGTTGGAGCCAACGCGACGCTGAACGTGAACGGCACGGCGGCGGGCAACGTGACGGTGAACAGCAGCGGCGGCATTTTGGGCGGCAGCGGAACGGTTTCCGGCAATGTGACTGTCAGCAGCGGAACCTTTGGCAGCACGACAGGCTATTTGACATCCATCGGCGGCAACTTGTCGGTGGCCAGCGGGGCGACGATGAATCTTGATGTCCAAAACTCCGAAGCTGGCGGCCCTGCCATCCTGACGGTGACCGGCACCACAGCATTCAGCGGCGGCACGGCCAATGCGGTCAACATCAATGTCACCGGCGGCTCGGCGCTGGCGGTTGGCACCTACACATTGTTGACGGCCGGCAGTCCGTATTCAGGGTCTGTGGCTTCGATTCCGACCTTCAGCGGGTTTGGCAAGGCGTCAGGAACCGTCGCCTCAATCGCTCCAGTCGGGAACTCGCTGGTATTGACGATCGCTTTGAGCGGGACAACAGCGACATGGAACAATGGTAATCTTGACGGCACCTGGCTGGCGACGGACGGTGGTGACTGGACTGGAGGCACCGCGCCGCAAAGTGCCGGGGATACTGCTATATTTGGCACCGGAGCCAGCCCTGTGTCATTGACCGGGCCTGTGGCGGTTGGCACGATTACGTTCAACAACCCCAGTTCCTACACGATTTCCGGCAGCCAGACATTGACGTTGAACAACAGCGGCAACGGGGCGCTCATTCAAGCCCTTACGACGGCGGGAAGCGCAAACGTCATTTCAACCCCGATCAGCCTGGCCGACAGTCTTAACCTGACAATCAACGTGGGCAGCACCTTCTTGGTGGATGTCAATGGGGCCATCACTGCGACCGGAACGCAGCCGATACTCATCTCCGGCGCGGGCAAAACGATTTTGGATTCCGCGAACACTTACGGGCCGGCGGCGGGGTTGGTGGGCACAACCGTGAGCGGAGGAGGCACGCTGCAAGTCAACAACAGCGGCGCGCTGAGCGCGGGCGATGTGAGCGTGACGGCCAGCACGATTCAACTGGGATCGGGCGTGAATGGCCAGACTCTGGCCAACAAGATCGTGATGGGAACCGGAATTACCACGGTGGATAACAACGGCGGGAACAGTGCCACGTTGAGCGGCGTCATCTCCGGCGGCGGCAATTTGAGCGCAGTCAACAGCGGCAGCGGCGCTGGCACAATCACCTTGGGCAGTGCGAACACCTATACCGGGACGACGACGGTCGGCGCAGGCGCGGCGGTCAACATTTCTGCGGACACCTCATTGGGCACTGCGCCCGGTTCGGCCACGGCCAACGAGATTGTGATCAATGGCGGCGACCTTCAGGGCAGCGGCACCGTGAGCGCCAATCGCGGCATCGGCATCGGAGCCAGCGGTGCGTATGTTGACGCCGTAACCAGCGGAACCCTCACATTGGGTGGCATCATCGCGGCGGACGGCGGGAACAATCTCACGGTCAACAGCATCGTCGGCACTCCCGGCACGGTGATTTTGGCCGGGGCGAACACGTTCAGCGGCACCACCTCGTTTGGCGCAGGCACCCTGCAATTGAACAACTCGCTGGCCTTGCAGAACAGCACGCTGAACATCACCGGCGGCACGTTGAATTTCGATTCATTGCCGGCCACCATGGCCGGGTTGACCGGTTCGGGGAGCATAACCCTCCCGGTTGCATTGACCATTGGCAGCAGCGCGACACCTGCGGCCTATAGCGGCACTTTGAGCGGTGCCGGGTCGCTGACCAAGAATGGTTCGGGCGGTATCACGATTGGCTCTGGAGCCAGCGGCGGTGCAACTTACTCTGGGGCCACGACTGTGAATCAAGGCACGCTGACGCTAGGAGGCGTCGGGAGCATGAACGCCGGGGCGAATGTTATTCAAGTAGCCGGGGCGCTTGGCACGGCCACATTAAACGTGGTTGATTCGGAGTCGGTTGTGACCACTGGAAACATCGTGGTTGGCCAGGTTTCGGGTATTACGTCCAGCTTGGTCGTGGGCGGCGGCACGGGCGGTGGAAGCTTGAGTGCCGGCACTCTGACATTTGGAACTGT
>PKZR01000210.1:0-14030 GCA_003133815.1 Limisphaerales bacterium
TTTGAGCGAAACCCCATTTAGTAGGCAACGGACAGACTCTAAACACAATATGTTGTGGTTGCAAGAAAATTTTGCAAAAAAGTTGCAAAGAAGATATTCGCAAATGAAATCAACAGGATTTCCGCGCTCCGTTTGAAAAAGAGACCATTTATTCGCCCCTGTGAACAAGATTTCAGCGCACCTTTTTCTTCGGTTTGCGGGAATAGCGTTCGTGACGCGCCGCGCGGTGCGCGTCGGCCCTGCCCAACGCCTTGTTCTGCGTCAGCTTGAATTTCCGGATCGGCTCGACGGTTTTCGGGCGCGCTTTCGGCACCAGCACGATGGGGCAGCCTTCATAGCCGAACGCCTTGCGCAATTCGCCGCCGAGATATTTTTTGTATTGATCGGAAAACAGTTCGTCGCGGTTGACGAACAGCAGAAACGTCGGCGGCGCCTGACGCACCTCTGTGGCGTAGAAAAATTTCAGGCGATGCCCCTGCGGCGTGATGGGCTGGCGCTTTTCAACGGCATCGTGCAATGTGCGGTTCAAAATCGCCGTCGGGACTTTTTGCTGCAACTGCGCGGCTACGTAGCGGACTGCTTCAAGCAAGCGATCCAGATGAAAACCGGATTTCGCCGAAGTGAAAATCACGGGCGCATAATCGAGGAAAAATAATTTTTCCTGAACCCATTCCGCAAATTCCCCGAGTGTCGTCATCACCTTCGGCGCGGAACGGTTTTCCTTTATTTCGCGCGAGGCAATTTCATCTTTCCGTTTTTGACGGATTTTTTCCTCGAACAAATCCCATTTGTTCACGACCAGGATGCAGGCGCGGCGGTTTTCGACGATGTGGTCGGCGATTTTTTTGTCCTGCTCTAGAATCCCGGCCTCGGCGTCCAAAACGAGAACCGCGATGTCGCAACGCGCGATGGATTCCTGCGAGCGCTGGACGCTGAAAAATTCCACCGAGTCGTCAATGCTGCGCGTCTTGCGGATNNCGTCGCGCGTCGTGCCGGGAATCGGGCTGACGATGACACGCTCGGATTTCGTCAAAGCATTGATAATCGAGGACTTTCCGACGTTTGGGCGACCGACAATCGCAAGTCGCAGCGGGCCTTTTTTGCGCGGGGCGGGTTCAGCCAAGTCACCGTCGGTTTCCAAAACTTCCACTTCTGGAACTTCGGCTTCGGAGTGCGGCGCAGGAAGAAATGCCGTCGCCGCGTCCATCAAGTTTTGAATTCCTTCTCCGTGAATTGCGCTGACGGGGAAAATTTGCTCGAATCCGAGCTGGGAAAACTCCGTCACCGCGCCTTCGAACCGGTGTGTGTCCACCTTGTTAACCGCGACCAAAATGGGCTTGCCGCTGCCACGCAGCTTCTGCGCGACTTCGCGGTCGAGCGGCACGATGCCGTCCTGCACATTGACGACGAGGATGATGGCGCTGGCGGATTCGATGGCGATCTCGACCTGTTCGAGCGCAGCCTTGACGATGACGTCATCGGATTTTTCGCGGCGCAGCAGGCCGATGCCGCCGGTGTCCACGAGCGTGAAACATTTGCCGTTCCACTCGGCCTCGGCGGTGACGCGGTCGCGCGTGACGCCGGGCTGGTCGTGGACGATGGCAATGCGCTTTTTGATGATGCGGTTAAAGAGCGCGGATTTCCCGACATTGGGGCGACCGACGATGGCGATGAGATTAGACACGAATGCAGCATAGGAAATTTTGCAGCCCACGGGAATCAAAATGAATTCGTCTATGTGGACGCAGGCCCGTTGCAAAGTTCAGGCCGTGATATTGTTTGCAACGTATTGTCGTCGGACAATCGTGCGCGATTGCGCTAGATTTGACCGTCCGAAGATGGGATTAGATATTGACACAGGCGTGAAAAGCAAAGG
This sequence comes from Limisphaerales bacterium, assembly GCA_003133815.1. Lineage (GTDB taxonomy): Bacteria > Verrucomicrobiota > Verrucomicrobiia > Limisphaerales > UBA11358 > UBA11358. The sequence goes on from PKZR01000210.1 coordinate 1,877, forward strand.
CAAATCATGTTGCAAGGCCCAAACCCACGAGGGCCAAAATCAACAGCACTCCAAGCCCCATTACAGCCAGCGGTTTGCGCGCCTTGTCCCAATGGCGGACAAAGAAAACTATCGCGCCGGAACCGGCGAAAACCACAAATGCCGTCATGATCATCATCGGCAATTGGAACGGCTCGCCTTGATGGGTGAACATCGTCCATCGAATCATCCATGCGATCATGTAAACAGCCGCGCACAACGAACGGGTTCCGCCGATGAACAACATGAACAAACCCCAGCCAGCCGAAGCCTTGAAGCCGGCCACAATGAACCAAACCTCCGCCACAAAGAAGGCCACACAAGCTCCCATGGCGCAGACGAACTGGCCTTTTTCCACCAATGTCATCTGCGCCCAGGTTTTGCCCGGAACTTTGCCTGGCGCGGGAGAAGTGGCGGGTTGGGCATGGAGAGTAACGACCATCAGACACAGGGTCAGGAAACCGACCATGCCGGAAGAGATTCCGAGTTTGGACAAGAAAATCATACCTTTGATCTTCAAAGACTCTGCGTCAAACCAAACTCGACGACAACCATTTTAATTTGAAGTTGAACTGTCCGCTTGTTTTTGGGGTCAATTGTATTTTACAATCCGTATTTCCGAATGAACGAGACGCTCATCATCGTGCCGACTTACAATGAGCGGGAAAACCTCCCGCGCATGGCGCAGAAGCTTTTGTCGCTGCCGGTCGGGGTGGATGTGCTGGTGGTGGACGACAATTCGCCGGACGGAACGGGAACGGTCGCCGATGAACTCGCGGCGAAGCATCCGCAAATCCACGTCCTGCAGCGCGCGGGGAAAAACGGTCTGGGCCGCGCGTACATCGCCGGGTTCAAGTGGGCACTGGAGAGAAATTACCNNGACGAGGTGGTGAATTTTCTGGCCGTGGTGAAGAATGACAATGCGGACCTGGTGCTGGGTTCGCGATACTCCGGCGGGGTGCGGGTCTTGAACTGGCCGTTGAAGCGGCTGCTGTTGAGCCGTTGCGCGGGGGTTTATGTCTGGCTCGTGACGGGGATGCCGTTCACGGACCCGACGGGCGGCTACAAATGTTTCCGGCGGCAGGCGTTGCAGGCGCTGGACCTGGATAAAATCCAGTGCCACGGCTACGGATTCCAGATTGAGCTGACGAACAAATTGTGGCGGAAGGGTTTCAAGGTGGCGGAAGTGCCGATCACATTTGCGGACCGCACGCACGGGCAGTCCAAGATGGCCGGGGGGATCATCAACGAGGCGTTCTGGCTGGTCTGGCGGCTTTGGCTGCAGAACGGGTTGCGGCGCTCGCCGCGCAGGCGGAATTGAGCATTTGCCAAACCCGCAACGTGAATTAGACTGCCAGCATGGTCACTTTAATTGTAGGCACAAACCGTCCGGGCAGCAACACGCGCAAGGTTGCGGCGCAGATTGAAAACATTTACGCGGAATTGAAAGTGCCGGTGCATGTTCTTGACCTGGCGAAACTGCCGCCGGAAATTTTCTCGCCAACTTCCTACGCGGAAAAGCCGAAGGCGTTTCAACCATTCGCCGATGCCGTCCTGCAATCCGCCGGGTTGCACGTCGTGACGCCGGAATACAACGGGAGCGTGCCGGGAGTGCTGAAGTATTTCATTGATATGCTGAAGTTTCCGGAGAGCTTCGAGCAAAAGCCTGTATGTTTCACGGGATTGGCGGCGGGAATCTGGGGAGCGCTGCGTCCAGTGGAGCAGTTGCAGGCCATTTTTGGCTATCGCAATGCGCACATTTTCCCCGTGCGCGTCTTTTTGCCGCAGGTCAATCATTTGCTCGACGCTTCGGGCAAAATCAAAAACGCGGAATTGCTCGGGCGCTTGAAAGCGCAGGCCGATGGCTTTGCCGGATTTGTCGAAACATTAAAAGGCGTGAAACTTCGCCAACCCAGCTGACGTCATACCCACCATGAAAACCATACTATTGCCTGCCCTGCTCGCCGTTGCCGGCATCGTTTTCTTTGCTGCAACAACTCGCGCCGCCATGCCCAAGGCCGGCGACACCGCGCCGCTGATTACCGGGCAGGATCAGGACGGCAAACCTTTTAATCTCGCCGATCATGTCGGGAAGAAGATCGTGCTGCTGTATTTTTACCCGAAGGATTTCACCGGCGGCTGCACGAAGGAAGCGTGCAGTTTCCGCGACGGCTTCGAGGATTTTGCCACGAACAACGTGGAGATTGTCGGAGTCAGCTTTGATTCCGCGGACAGCCATCTGCAATTCATCACGAAGTATAAGCTGCCATTCACCCTGCTCGCGGACACGGACGGAAAGATTGCCGCAGCCTACGACGTGAAGATGCCGGTGTTGAACATGGCCAAGCGTGTCAGCTTTCTCATCGGTCTGGATGGAAAAATCGTCCACGTCACCAACACCGGCAATCCGGATGTTCACCTTGCCGAAATGAAGGCGGCGATCGCCGGCTTGCAAACGAAGCAATAACAGTTTCGAAACCAAGATTGATGCCATGCCCTATCAGCAGAAGAACGATTTCAAGCAGTCGGTGCGCCTTTCGACGCGCTTCCTGCTGGCGTCATTGCTTCTTCTGTGCATCGTGTTCTTTGCGCCTCACGCCAGATATCATGACTTGAAGACTTTTTTTGCCATCGCCAAATCAACCGACTGGAAAAACATGGGCGACTGGCACGCGGCCTGGTGCAGCTTCAAAATCATCCTGTTTAGCGCGAGCGTGTTTCTGATGGCGATTTCGATTGAAGAACTTTTGATCGCCTTCAAGCGGAACAAGCTTGCGACGTGGTTCCTGCTTTTGCTAATCGCGCCCATTTTGGGATGCTGGATCGGCTTCTATTTTCTGGTCAAGTCCGTGTTTTAACACGGCGAATAAACTTTTCGGGCGCGGTATATTTTCAAAATCTGCCGCGTATCCCTCAAAACCGGCGACCAGCCCACCCTGACGTAGTTGGCCGTTTCGGCAGAGCGCCGGCATTTCAGCCCAGTCATCGGCGGTCTGCCAACACGGCGCGAGGGCAAAAGTTTGAGCCGGTTCACGTCGGTTGCCACGGAAATCAGCAGTTTTTGATTGATTTTTGCCTAAAACATAGAACAAAAACAATCAGGACTATTCAATCCTGAGGGTGATTTTCTCAATCCTGAGGGTTATCTCGGAGCAGCATACCGTTGGAGCGCAGCAGATTTATGCTTTTGATTTCGAACGGTGGCATTCTCCCGAAAGCCGCCCGCGAATAAACTTTTCGCACGCACTTAATTTCCTAAACTTACATCGTGTCTCTCAAACTGACGGATAAAGTTTCCCTGACCATCCACGACCTCGCGTTCGGCGGCGAAGGTGTAGGGCGCATTGATGATTTTGTCGTCTTCGTGCCGTTCGTCATCGTGGGCGAAACGGTCGAGGTGGAAATCACCGAGGTTAAAAAGAATTTTGCGCGGGGGAAACTGCTGCGCGTGGAAAAACCTTCGCTGGAGCGCGTCGCGCCGGAATGCCGTTACTTCACGCAGTGCGGCGGATGCCAGTATCAGCACATTGACTATGCGGCGCAGTTGCGTTTCAAGCACAAGCAGATTTCGGACATATTTGAGCGCGTCGGGAAGATTTCCCGCGAGGTTGTCGCGCCGGTCGTCCCCTGCCCTTCGCCTTATGGCTACCGCAACCGCATCATGATCCGCAGCCAGTGGAACGGCCCGGCCAAGAAGCTGGAGATCGGATTCATCCGCGCGGACAACAATTTCGTGCAGGACATCGAGGAATGCAAAATTGCCGAGCTGGCCATCAGCGAGCAGATCAAGCAGGTCCGAGCCAACCCGCCGCCGAAGGGCGGAATCAAAATCGTGCTGCGGATTCCGCCGGAAGGCTGGGACGTGCCGCCGGATTCGTTTTTCCAGAACAATTTCTTCCTGCTGCCCAAGCTGGTGGAAACCGTGCGCGAATTTTTGCAGGCTGGCGGCTCGCGGCATTTGATCGACCTTTATTGCGGCGTCGGCTTTTTCGGGATTGAACTTGCCGATCTGGTCGAGTCGTTTGTCGGCGTTGAATACGATCAACTCGCGATCAAATCCGCGCGACATAATGCAGCAACAAGAAACATCACCAACGGAGAGTTCATTCCGGCAAAAGTCGAGGACGTTTTGCCGGACTTGTTGAAGAAGTTTTCGGTTCACGCGGACGGCCAGCATAAAGAAAACAAAACAACCGTGATACTCGATCCGCCGCGCAAAGGGTGCTGGCCGGAAACGTTGAACTTGTTGCGTGAAACACGGCCGGCACAGGTGATTTATGTTTCGTGCCATCCGGCGACGATGGCGCGGGATTTGAACATCTTGTGCGCTGACGGTGTCTTTGAATTGGCGCGTGTGCAGCCTCTGGACATGTTTCCTCAGACCCAGCATGTCGAATGCGTGGCGGATTTGCGAGCGGGACAAGCCTTGCAAAACGTCACAATATGATTTCAACTGTATAAATCCAATGGCGACTGAAAATAGAACCGACCCGCGAAAAAATTTCGCACCGCGTTTTCTGCCATGGCTGCTGGCGGCGGGGGCGTTTGCCGTCTACTGGTTCACGCTGAACCATTGGGTTTCACTGTTCAACATCGGGGTGGTGGCAAAAATATCAGGTCAGACCTGGGAGCCGGAAGTTTTAAACCCTGTTTCCTTCGCCGCTACCTATCCGTTCCGCTGGCTGCCCGTGGCGCAGATTCCCATAGCACTGAACATTTTCGCCGCCGTGTGCGGGGCATTGACGCTGGGCCTGCTGGCGAGGTCGGTCGCCATTTTGCCGCATGACAGGACGGACGTGCAGCGCAAGCGCGAGCGAAGTGATTTTTCATTCCTGACAATCTGGGGCGCTTGGCTGCCGCCGGTTCTGGCCGTGGCGGTGTGCGGACTGCAACTGACGTTCTGGGAACAGGCGACAAATTGCACGGGCGAAATATTCAGCGTGCTGCTGTTTGCATTTATCATCTGGTCGCTGCTGGAATACCGGCTGGATGAACGGGAATGGCGTTTGTTCCTGGCGGCGTTTATTTACGGTTCTGGCATGGCGGAAAACTGGGCGATGGTCGGATTTTTCCTGATGTTCATCGGAGCGCTCATCTGGATCCGCGGCCTGAGTTTTTTCAACCTGCGTTTTCTCGGGTGGATGGCTTTGTGCGGCCTGACTGGAATGTTGTTTTATCTGCTCCTGCCGCTTGTGGCGGTCACCTCGCACAAAATGCCGCTGACGTTCTGGCATGAGCTGAAAATGAACTTGTCCGCGCAATGGTCCATCTTGAAGGTTTTTTTCATCCGTCCGGACGTGAGGCAAACCGTCGAGTTGCTTTCATTGACTTCACTGCTGCCGGTATTATTTCTGTCCTTCCGTTGGAAATCGTCCTTCGGCGACCGAAGCCAGATCGGCTCGACCGTGGCAAGCCTCATGTTTCATTTGATCCATGCGGTATTTCTGGCGGTGTGCATCTGGGTGTCATTTGATCCGCCCTTCAGTCCCCGGCATCTTGGATTTGGCTTTCCATTTTTGACATTTTATTACCTCGGTGCTTTAAGTGTGGGCTATTACAGCGGATACTTTCTGGTGGTGTTCCGACCGGAAATCGCTGGCCGATCGGGACGGCCAAAACGGTCTCCATTCCAGGTGTTAAACGGCCCGGCGGTCGGCGGGGTGATTTTAATTTCCATTCTGACAGTGGCCGGCTTGATTTGCAGAAACGGGGCGCAAATCCAGGCTACAAATGGTGATACGTTCCAAAAATTCACTTCGCTGGTGGACGAAAACCTGCCGCGTGCCGGCGGCATTTTGCTCTGCGACGACCTGCGGCGATTGTTCCTCACGCAGGCGGCGCTCGCAAGGGATGGCCGCACAAAGGATTTTGTTCCCTTGGACACCCACTCGCTATCCTATCCGGCGTATCATAAATTTTTGCACGCGGAGTTTCCGCAAAAATGGCCGTACACCGTCACCGCCGCCGAGTTGACCAACGGCGTCAGCCCTCTTCATTTGATCGGACTTCTGGCGGCGCTCGCCAAGACAAATGAACTTTATTATTTGCATCCGAGTTTCGGCTATTATTTCGAGCAGTTTTATCTGGAGCCTCATGGCTTGGTTTATAAACTGATGACTTTGCCGGAAGCCACGCTCCTACCACCACCGCTGGATAAAAACCTAACCACCGCAAACGAAGCCTTCTGGGCACGCGCAGAAGCACTGGCATTTGCGTCGATAGAACATGCCGTCGCCGCCACTGACCCAAATGCGCCGCAAACTTTTTCCGATAAAATCCTTGCACACCTGCACATTGATCCCGAGCAAAACCTGAGTGCATTTGCAGCTGGGACTTTTTACTCGCGCGGCTTGGATTTCTGGGGCGTGGAAGAACAGCGTGCCGGTGATTTGGCTGGTGCCGCCGCACATTTTGAATCGGCGCAAAAACTGAACCCGGACAACGTTGTTGCGCAGATCAATGACCAATTCAACCAGACGCTTCGCGCCGGCCAGCGAGTGCCCGTGGATTTGTCCCAAGCCGGTCCAGACCGTTTTGGAAAATCCCGGGGTTGGAATGAAGTTCTCAATGAAAACGGCCCGTTCGATGAACCGAGCTTTTGTTTTCAACAAGGATTGATCTTTGCCAATCAAAGCGGACTGTTCCGCCAGTCCGTCTCATTGTTTGAACGTGTCCGTGAACTTGATCCGGATTATCTGCCCGCACGGCTTCAACTGGCGGCAAGCTATCTTGTTTCCCGCCTGCCCGACCCGGCGCTTGACGCTCTCCACGAACCTTTGGAACAACCTGAGAGATTCGCACTAACCGAGGACAATGATACCCAGCTAAACCTGTTCGTCGCCGCTGCATATTTCCAAAAAAACGACACAGCCCGCGGAACCCAACTGATCGAGACCGAAATTTCCCGGCACCCGACCAATGAAGATTTGCTCGTCACCGCCACCAAGGCATATCTGGCGCACAAGCTATTTCAAAACGCACTTGGTGTCATTAATCACAAGCTTAAATCCTCTCCCGACGACCCGACCTGGCTTTTCAACAAAGGCTACGTTTCCATCCAGTTGAAGAACTATGTCGAGGGCATATCCGCCATGACCCGCGTGCTCTCAATGCAGACGAACAATCCGCAGGCACTTTTCAACCGGGCCGTCGCCTACCTTCAAAGCGACCGACTCGACGACGCCCGCGCCGATTACGAAACGCTACACCAAACCTTCACCAACTCATTCCAGGTCGCCTATGGCCTAGGCGAAATCGCTTACCGGAAGCACGACACGAACGAAGCGATCAAGAATTACGAGGTTTATCTGACCTACGCCAGAACCAACACTTCCGAGGCCACGAACATTCTTCAGCGGTTGCGCGAACTCAAAAAGTAATTCATCCTGACCGCGTGCGCGTCACCCACGTCATCACACGGCTCGTCATTGGCGGCGCCCAGGAAAACACCGTTGATACCATAAACGGACTGCGTGCAAAAGCCGGCCTCGAAGTAAAATTAATTTCGGGTCCCACGATCGGACCGGAAGGATCATTGGAACCCAAAACAGCGAAAATCCCCGGCCTGCTGACGCTTGTTCCTGAACTTGTCCGCCCGGTTCATCCGTTGAAGGATTTCATTGCGCTGCGCAAGCTGGAAAAAATCCTTCGCGAACAAAAACCGGATATCGTCCACACGCACAGCGGCAAGGCTGGCGTTCTCGGACGTCTTGCCGCGAAACGTGCTGGAGTCCCGATCATCATCCACACAATTCACGGCCCGTCATTTGGCGCGTTCCAAAATCAATTGAACAACATCATTTTCCGCGCTGCTGAAAAAAGGGCCGCGCGGGTCACCGACCATTTCATCGTCGTCGCCGAAGCGATGAGGAACCAATACCTCGCCGCCGGAATTGGAAGGCCTGAACAATACACAAAAATCTTCAGCGGCTTTGCTCTTAAACCATTTCTCGACGCAAAAAATGATTTGGAACTCCGCAAGGAACTCGGTTTCGCGCCGGACGATTTCATTGTCGGCAAAATCGCGCGGCTGTTTAAGCTCAAGGGCCACGATGATTTGTTCGCTGCAGCGCCCAAGATCATCCTGCGAAATCCAAAAATCAAGTTCCTGCTCGTCGGCGACGGCGAATGGCGCACGCGTTTTGAAAATCTGGCCAGATCGCTCGGCCCCGGCAAACATTTTGTCTTCACCGGCCTCGTGCCGCCAGCCGAAGTTCCGCGCTATGTTGGCATCATGGATGCGCTGGCGCACTTGTCGTTGCGCGAAGGGCTGCCTCGCGCACTGCCGCAGGCTCTCTCAGCCGGCAAGCCTGTCGTCGCTTATGATTGTGACGGGGCTTGCGAAGTGTGTCTCGACGGCAAAACTGGGTTCTTGATTAGGCCCGGCAATTTGAAGAAATTGACCGAAAAAATAATCCTGCTCGCCAGCGACGACGTGTTGCGCCAAAAGCTTGGCCAGTCTGGTACGGACTTTGTCCGTGAATATTTTCCGGTCGAGAGAATGGTTGATTCCATCTGCGATTTGTATTTGAAACTGGCCGCCGAGCGCGGAATCCGTTTGTGATGTTTCCATTCAACTTTTTCCTGGCAGCGTTTGCGGGCGCGTTTTTAACGACGCTGCTCGCGCTGCCACTGTGGCGAAAATGGTGTCTGCACACAAATCTTTTGGACGATCCGCGCGATGGGAAAAATTATGACGCGCCCAAAATTCACAGCGGTGCCGTGCCCCTCGCTGGCGGATTCGCCGTTCTCACCGGCATATTGCTGCCACTGATTGCTGGGGCGGGTTTAATTCAATTTGGATTGATAAAAATATCCTTCGCCAATTTAATCGCCCACGGCTTGGAACGGCGCGGTGTTGAACTTGCCGTCATCGCCCTCGGCGCAATCGCCATCACGATTCTTGGTTGGTTCGACGACAAACATGAACTAAAACCATTGCCAAAACTTCTCGGCCAGTTTCTCATTGCGCTCCTCGTTGCCCTTACATGCAAACGCATCACGCTGTTTGTCCACAGCGAAGCTTTCAGCTACGCCGTCACCATCCTCTGGCTGCTCACCGTCATCAACGCCTTCAATTTCATGGACAACATGAACGGCCTTTGCGCGGGTGTCGGCGCGATTGGCGCTTTCATCTTTGCGCTCATCGCCGCTGCGAACGGCGAATATCTGGTTGCCATCACCGGCTTTCTGATGTGCGGAGCGCTGGCCGGCTTTCTGCCTTGGAACTTTCCGAACGCCCGCGCGTTTCTTGGCGACGCCGGCAGCCACCTGATCGGCTACCTGCTTGCTGTGATGGCGATTCTGCCGCATTTTTACACCAAACAAAATCTGCGGCCGTTCGCCGTATTGGCACCGCTGTTTGTGCTGGCCATTCCCCTGATCGACATTGCGCAAGTCAGCCTGCTCCGCACTTTCAATAAAAAGCCGTTCTGGATTGGCGACACCAATCACCTCTCGCACCGGCTCACGCGCGTCGGTTTGAACCGCACCCGCGCCGTGCTGCTGCTCTGGCTCTTCGCCACGATGATTGGTGCAGTCGCGTGCTGGCTTTGAATGGTTTTCTTTCGTGTCTTTCGTGTCTTTCGTGGTTAGATTTTTCGGGTGAAAATTCTTTTTATCGGCGACATTGTCGGTAGCCCAGGTCGGCGCGCCGTCAAAGAAATTCTGCCCAAGCTGCGGCAATTGCTCGGACTCAACATCATCATCGCCAATGGCGAGAACTCCGCCGGCGGCAACGGTATCACGCCAGACATTGCGGCCGAACTGTTCAGTCACGGCGTGGATGCCATCACCACCGGCGACCATTTGTGGGATCAAAAAGAAGTCATGGAGCTGTTGCAAAACGAAAAGCGTTTTCTCCGTCCGCTGAATTATCCGCCCGGCACACCCGGCAAAGGCAGCGCGATTTTGAAAATCCGCGACCTGCCGCCCGTCGCCGTGATGAACGTCCAAGGCCGCACCTTCATGCAACCGCCGTTGGACAATCCGTTCACGCTCGCGCTCGATGAGGCGAAATGGCTGCGCCAGCATACGCCGATCATCTTCGTGGATTTTCACGCCGAGGCGACCTCGGAAAAAATCGCGTTCGCGCGGATGCTCGACGGCCAGGTCAGCGCCGTCGTCGGCACGCACACGCATGTGCAGACGGCGGACGAGCAGATTTTCCCCGGCGGCACGGCGTATCTGACCGACGCCGGCTTCACCGGCCCGCATGAAAGCGTTTTGGGCCGCGAAATCCAGCCGGTGCTCGCGCGTTTCCGCACGTGCATGCCGCAACGATTTGAAGTCGCGCGCAACGACGTGAAGCTGCAAGGCGCGGTGGTTGCAATTGACAATGCCAGCGGCAACGCGGTGAACATCCAGCGCGTGAGTGAAAATCTTATTTGAAACATTGGCCAGCATCGCTTTTGCAAACTACTAAAAAGAAGCGCGTGAGGTAAAACCACGCCGGAAAATCATATGGCTTCAAGAGCAGTGATGGTCGGAATTCAAATTTCCGCATTGCTTTTTAGACGCATAGCGGGCAAAATTAATTTCTAATGTCGGGGCGTAGCGTAGTCTGGCTAGCGCGCTTGGTTCGGGTCCAAGAGGTCGTGAGTTCGAATCTCACCGCCCCGACCATTTGTTAAAATTCGGATTTTCGATTGCGGAGTGTGGGATGGAAATTCAAGACAATCTCATTGTTGCGCTCCATTCCATCGTCGAGCCGCTGGACTTGGCTGAACTCTTTCCTAAAAGGCAGCCGCTTGAAGTGGAACTCGGCTGCGGCGACGCTTCGTTCCTCGTCGAATACGCGCACCGAAACTCTGAAATAAATTTTATAGGCGTCGAGCGGCTGCTCGGGCGCATTACCAAACTCGACCGCAAAGGCCGTCGCGCTGTATTGAACAATCTGCGCGGGGTGAGAATTGAATCATCCTACTTTTTGCAATATCTGCTGCCGAAAAATTCCATATCCGCGCTGCACATTTATTTCCCCGACCCGTGGCCGAAAAAGCGTCACCGCAAAAACCGCCTCATCAACGAAGTTTTCCCCGCGCTCGCCCGTGTCGCACTTGCACCTTGCGGCAAAGTTTATCTGCGAACGGACGACGCGGATTATTTCGCGCAAATGAAGGAAGTTTTTGGGTCGGACAAAAATTTCAGGGAAATCCTAACACCACCAGAACTGGCGGAACTACCCACGGACTTCGAGCGGGATTTTAACGCGCGCGGCATCCATACTCTGCGCGCAGCGTATCAAATAATGCTGCAGCCAACCTGAGGAGGCTCATTTCAAAATCAACAGGTTGGAAATTGACCGGGGCGTCGTCACCCCGGCTGCTGCGGGAAATCACACGTCAATCACCGGCTTATCATCGTCATCGTTGGATTTCTTTTGCGGCGGCGGGCGGCGCTGGATGTTTACGCTCGCGCGGGCATTGCCGGTCAGAACGTTCAGCGCAATCGAAATAATGCTGATGATGGCCGCGCCCGCGAATGCGTAGCCAAACGTGTCCACCGTGAAATGCGGCGACATCAGCGCGCCGACGACATAAAGCAGCAGCGCGTTGATGACAAATGTAAAAAGCCCGAGCGTGAAAATCAGCAGCGGCAGCGCGATGAGCATCAAGATCGGACGGACAAATGCGTTGAGAAGACCGAGCAGGAAAGCCGCGAAAAGCAAATCCTTCGGCGTTCCATAGCTGATATGGCCGTGGAGCAACTCAACAGCCACCGCCACCGCGAGGGTGTTGATGGCCCAGCTTTTTAGAAACTGCACAAGTTTTTTTGTTCCCGGCTGCATATTGCACAATAATAACAGTGTCATCCAGCTTGCCTCAGTTTTCGTCGAAAAACAAGAATCCATTTTTTTGTGGACTCGGCCCGCTGAGTGTTTCAATTTGATTTTATGAAACCCATCACATCACTTCTCGCGGCCGCTACCGGTTTTCTTTTCATTACCAACGCGTTTTCCCAGGGCGTCGTCGCACCTGCCGCAACGCTCCAAAAGCTNNGACCAGCCGAACGACCGCATCATGGAATGGAGCGCGGACGGAAAGCTGTCCACCTTCATGCAGCCGTCCGGCTACGCGAATGGAATGTATTTCGATGCCAACGGCAATCTCATCGCCTGCGCCGACGAGCACAACCA
>PKZR01000210.1:14094-15179 GCA_003133815.1 Limisphaerales bacterium
AGGGCAAATACATGAACGGCCCGAACGACGTCTGGATCGCGACCAACGGCGCGATGTATATCACCGACCCGTTTTACAAGCGCACCTGGTGGGATCACACCACCATGGCGCTGACGAACCAGGAAGTTTATTACCTTTCACCAGATCGCAAAAATCTCACGCGCGTGACCGATGATTTGAACAAGCCCAACGGCATCACCGGCTCGCCGGACGGAAAAAATCTCATCGTCTCCGACATCGGCGCGCGGCAGACCTGGCGCTACGACATCCAGCCCGACGGCTCGCTGACGAACAAGACGTTGATCTGCAAATTCGGCTCCGACGGCATGACGATTGACGACCAGGGGAATCTTTACATGAGCGGCCGCGGCGTGACGGTCTTTGACCGGACCGGAAAACAGATTGACCACATTGACGTGCCGGAAAACTGGGTGGGCAACCTCTGCTTCAGCGGCCCGGACCGCAAGACGCTCTTCATCGCCGCCAGCACATCGTTCTATTCAATCCAACTGATCTACAAGGGCGCTAATCCGTCGAAATAATATATGCAGCGGCGGCTCGGCAGAGACCAAAAACTGCCATTTCCAGCCTAAACTACCTGTTTTCAATCTGTTAAATGAAATAACCCGGTCTGGAATCGCCATTTTCCCGGTTAAAAACGGCGTTCTTGGATCCAACTTCGGCGTTTTTGGACCAAAAACGACGATTCCAAGTCCGACTTCCGCGTTTTTGCCGGAAGAACGGCGATTTCAAGTCCGATATTCCCGATTTTGGACCAAGAACGACGATTTCAGGTCCGACTTTCCCATTTTTGGCGCAGAAACGGAAATCTGGGAAATGGGTTTGAAGTTGTAGCAGCGGATGTCAGTCCGCTCTGATTGAAATGAGCCGACTTACGTCGGCTGCTACGATGACACGACCGGAAGATGCCGCTCCGCTGGTGGCCGGCTGCAAAGGGTGGCCGTTCGCAAAGACCTTGATTAGGTATGGGTTTGGTTCTACAAAGCAGCGGTGTTCAGTGTGCAAGGGAAAAGATTGGTTTTTAAGCAGGTGGTTCATGAGGATGACGAGCTTGCGCATGCAGG
>PKZR01000121.1 GCA_003133815.1 Limisphaerales bacterium
AGATACATGTCGATGGCGAACGGGCTGATGGTGGAAAGCGCGCCGAGGATGACGATGATCAAAAGGCGGTTGTGCGATTGGGGCATAAGTTGGATAAAAGCGACGCCGGCAGGATTCTAAACCGCCGCCGTAAACAAATCACCATCCATACAGCCACGATGACGGTTTCGACGGATGCGGGTCAAGATGCAAATCGCGTTTGACGGGCAGTCTAATGAAGGCGGGCGATTGAACCGGGCGGATAATTGGTGTAACCGCCCGCAGTGGATTTCGTCCTTTTTAACACCTGTCNNCGCTTGGTCCGACTGTTTGGCGCGGGATGTTGCATTTGTTATTGGTCCAAATTCGGCCGGTAAAAAAACTGTTTCATGAAATCAATCCTTTCAGGCGGCGCGAGTTGGCTGCTTGCTTCTGCCTGCGTTGCCAGTGTCATGGCAATGCCGGTGGCCGCCCAATCCGTAGACAACGCCCCCGTGACCATCACCGATAATGGCCAGACCTGGACGCTCGACAACGGGATCGCCAGGGCCGTCATAGACAAGCGCAATGGCGGGATGGATTCACTCTTTTATCATGGCATCGACACGATGGGGCATGAACAGGGCCAGCCGGGTGTGTGGGANNGTTGTCGCGCACCGCGCCCGGCGGTGGAACTTATTGCGACATGGAAATCCGATATGCAATGGGTCGGGGGGACAGCGGGGTGTATGTCTATGCGATCTTCACCCATCCGGCATCCTACCGCGCGAGCGGCGTGGGAGCGGAGAGCCGTTACATCACCAAGATCAGCCAGATCTTTGACTGGATCAGCGTGGATGCGGACCGCAACATGCTCGAATGCTCGCCGACCGACTGGGGCGGCGNNATTCCGTCGAGCACAAATACAGTTACTCGGGCGTGCAATACAAGACACCGGCCTATGGATGGTCGAGCACGAGGGATCACATCGGCATCTGGTTCATCAATCCGACCATTGAATACCTGAGCGGCGGCCCGACCAAGCAGGAGCTGGACTGTCATTACGGCGACAATGACGACCCGGACCCGATCATCCTCGATTACTGGGAAGGCGGCCATTACGACGGCGGCTCGACCGCGCGCATCGCCGCCGGTCAGGAATGGAATAGAGTCATCGGGCCGATTTTTATTTACGTCAACTCACTGACGAATCCAAAGACGCCATCGCAGTCGGACCTGGACACGCTGGCCGTGACCGCCGGCAACCCGATGATTCCGCCTGCCTGGACGGACAATGCGAACGCGTTGTATCAGGACGCCCTAGCCCAGGCGAAAAAGGAAGAATCACAATGGCCCTACGACTGGGTGACCGGAGTGGATTATCCGCATAAAGAACAACGCGGAACCGTGACCGGACAAATCGTGCTCGACGATCCGCAGGCCGTCACAACCCGGCTGCCACACCTGACCGTCGGGTTGGCTCATCCGGACAGCGTCGTTCGCGGCGGATCTGGCGACGGTGCCGGCACCAACAATGTTATCGTCAGCGGCGTCATCAGTAATTCTATGGATGGTGGTGGAAGCAATGTGGTGGACAACGCTCGCGGCGGCGGCGGTGGCAACGGCTCCGGCGGCGGACGCGGTGGTGGTCGTGGTGGACGTGGCGGTGGCGGTCCGCCTCCCGATGGAGTGCACAATGCGACGTATTACCAATTCTGGAACGATGGGGGAGAAGACGGAAGGTTCACCGTTGCCAACATCCGCCCGGGCACATATACGTTGCACGCATTTGCGGACGGGGTGCTGGGTGAATTTGTGGAGACGAATGTCGTCGTTGAAGCCGGCAGGACGCTGGACTTGGGCAAGCTGGACTGGAAGCCCGTGCGTTACGGAAAACAAATCTGGGAGATAGGCTATCCCGACCGCACCGGCGGAAAGTTTTTCAAGGGTGACGGGGCGGATTACTGGCTGTGGGGTTGGAACCTGCGCTACGCCCTGCTGTTCACGAATGACATCACCTACACAATCGGCAAGAGCGATTATCGCACGGACTGGTTTTTCGAGGAGGTGCCGCACGCGACGAATTTTTCATTCATCAATCCTGACGCCAAGGATCCCGCGAACCAGCGCTTTGGCTGGGTGAAGTCGGAATCGCTCGACCAATATCCGCAGACCAACACGCATGGGCCTTGGAACATTTATGGTCGCGGCCGGACGACCGTCTGGACCGTCAGGTTCAAAATGGAAAAACCGGTGCAGGGACAGGCTGCGTTGCGCGTGGCATTGGCCGGCGTCAATGGCATCACGCAACTTGCCGTGTCGGTGAACGGCCGGGGCGTCGGGGCCATCGGTGACGGCAGGAACGCGGAGAACGCCCGGTTGCGCGGCACGGACACGATTCGCTACAACTCCGACAAGGGGCTATGGCAGCAGCGGACGTTGAGGTTCGACGCCGCACTGCTGAAGGCGGGCGAAAATGAAATGACGTTCACTGTTCCCGGCGGTGACCTCCAGAGCGGTGTTGTTTGGGATTACCTGCGTCTTGAGGTGGACGAGAATCATCAGAACGCCGTCTCGCTGTCCACGCCATAAGATCAAAAACATCGCATGGTTGAAGTGGAGCGATTGCAATAACTCCCGCCGTCGGCGCATTTATTAATGTGGTTGGAGGACGCGACATGGAATTAAAATTTCGGAAAAAAACTGGACTTGGTTTTGGAATTTGCATATTTCACCGGCCAGCAGGTAATCCCCAATCGATTAATCATGAAGGCTCGAATTCAATATCTTGTTGTCGCCCTGATTCTGGTCGCGACAATTAACACTCAATTCTCAACCGCGCACGCGCAGGGAACGGCGTTCACATATCAAGGCCGGCTCAACAACGGCGGCAGCGCGGCCAATGGCAGCTATGATTTGAGTTTCACCGTTTTCGACGCGGTGACTGGCGGCAACGTGATTGGTTCGCTGACCAACAGCGCCACGAGTGTAAGCAACGGACTGTTCACCGCCGCGCTGGATTTTGGCGGCGTCTTCACCGGCACGAACTACTGGCTGGAGATTGGTGCGCGCACAAACGGCAATGGCGTGTTCGCAACCTTGAGTCCGCGCCAGTCCATCACGCCCACACCCTATGCCATTTATTCCGCCAGCGCGGGCAGCGCCGCCACGGCAAACACGGCGAACACGGCAGTCGTCGCCGCCACCGCCAATGCCGTTTCAGCGGCGAACATCATTGGCACCATTTCGCAAGCCCAGTTGCCGCCCATTGTCATCACGAATGCCTCCGCAGACCTGATCATCGGCGGAACCAATGCGGTGGCCCCGCTGACTGTGCCGCCGCATTTGCCGGCGGGCGCCTTGGGTTCAGTCGCCACGGGAAGCAGCCCCCATTCGGTTGCGGTGTCCGGGCGCTATGCCTACGTGGTGAACTCCATTTCAAAAACAATCCAGGTTTTTGACGTGAGCATTGCGTCTGCCCCGGTCGTTGTCGGCTCGGCAGGCACCGGCAATCAGCCGACTTCCATCGCAGTCTCAGGCCGCTATGCCTATGTGGCGAATTTTGGTTCGGGTACGCTGCAGATTTTTGACATCAGCAATCCGACCAATGTGGTCAGTGTTGGTTCGGTAGGCACGGGCAACACACCTTATTTCGTTGCGGTGTCCGGAAGCTATGCCTATGTGGCGAACGTGGGTGCCAGCGCGCTCCAGATATTTAACGTGAGCAACCCGACCAACGCGATCAGCACCGGTTCGGTGAGCACTGGCGCGGGTAGCGGGCCTTATTCTGTTGCGGTGGCGGGGCGCTATGTCTATGTGGCCAACCAGACAGGCTCGCTGTCAGTTTTCGACGTCAGCATTCCGTCGGCACCGGTCAGCGCCGGCTCGGTCGGCGCGGGCAGCAATCCCTATTCGGTTGCGGTGTCCGGGCGTTATGCCTACGTGGTGAACGCAGGTTCCAGCACTTTGCAGGTGTTCGACATGGGCGGGGCATACATCCAGCAGTTTGAAGCCGGAACAATCGAGACCGGTACATTGCAGACGCGCGACACGGCGGCGATTGGAAACAACCTCGATGTTCGCGGCGGCCTGACCGTCAGCGGCAGCGCGCGCTTCTCCGGCGGATTGAGCGTGAATGGGACGATTTCGGGCAACGGCGGCGGCCTGACCAATATCAACGCATCCCAACTTTCCGGCGGCACGTTCGGACTGTCGCAATTGCCCTCTGCGGTGGTGACGAACAATGAAACTGGCGTGACGTTGAACGGCGCGTTTGCGGGCAGCGGTTCCGGGTTGACGAATATCAATGCGACGACTTTGGGCGGAACCATCACGTCCAATTCCTTTGCCCTTTTAAGCAATGGATTGAATGCCGAGACCAACCGTGCGATTTCTGCTGAAGCAGCTCTTGGATCTGGCATCAGTTCGGAAACCGGCCGGGCGCAGTCAGCGGAAGGTTCTCTTGCCGGAAATATTAACAGCGAAGCTGCGCGTGCCACGTCTGCGGAATCAAACATTACTTCAAATCTTAATTCCGAGACGATTCGCGCAACCAGTGCAGAAAGCCTCCTGACGACGGGTCTGAACAACGAAGTCACGCGGGCCACGACAG
>PKZR01000227.1 GCA_003133815.1 Limisphaerales bacterium
TAACAGTCGCAATTGTCTTTTCCATCTGGAACTGTTAACTCAACACCCGTCATGGAACTCAAGCGTCGAAGCACTTTGGTTTACGGCCTCCTCTTCGGAGTCTGGGTGCTCGTTGTCGTCTGGCAGATTGAGGAGTACAGACATGTTCAGGAAGCCGCCAAAAATGACCTGCGGAACCGCGCCATGGATATTGGCAACGACTTGAGTGCCGATATGCGGGGTTTTAGTTTTCGCGGTCGACAGGTTTTGCAGCGGCAACTGGAGCCGGTGCTCAAGGAACGTGTCGATGCAGAAACAAACGCACTCGTCAATTCTGACGGGCTGATTTACATCGCTCTGCTGAATGCCGCCGGCGAACCCTTCGTCGCCGCCGGCGACACCAACCGGATGCCGGGCGGAATTTTGTCCGAGGGCGAATATTGGTCGCAGGACAGCGTCACCTTTGTGAATCCCATCGAGGGCGCATCGGTGAATCCCGAGGGCGCAACCAATCCGATGGTTGTGCTGCCGTCGCCGCCCCCCGATTTTACAAACGGACTGCGCGGCGGATTTCAACGGCGCGAATCGCCTCCTGACGTGGCGAATTCCCCCAACACCGCCGATCTCACAAATTCCAATCCTTCCGATACGAATATAGTAGCCGACACTTCAACCAACACCCAGCCGCCTCCGCAGAATCGTCCGCGTGGAGGCCGTGGCCGTCCACCGTGGTTGCGCCAAATGTCTGACGACGATTACAGGGCGTTCATTGCACGGCGCGAATTGCACGGCTTGGTGCTGACCATGTCCACTGAAAATTTCCAGACCGTCTGCATCCGCGACTTGTGGCTGCGTTTCATCATCGTATTTTTCGCAGGCATTTCCGCCGTCGGTGTCGGCCTGTCATGGCGTAACACCACAAAAACCTCCGAACTGCAGATCCGCCTCATCCGCGCCAGCGAACTTAACTCGCATCTCAAGGAGATGAACCTCGCCGCCGCAGGCCTTGCGCACGAGACGCGCAACCCTCTCAACATCATCCGTGGCATGGCCCAGATGCTTTCCAAGGAGGCAGGCGCGCCGACGGAAATTCGCGACAAGGCCCGCGCCATCGTGGACGAGACCGACAAGGTGACCGTGCAGTTGAACGAATTCATCAACTACTCGCGGCCGCGCGAAGTCCGCCGCACCAGGCTCGCGTTGAACTCCGCCATCGGCGAAGTGATGCGCGCCCTGAGCCACGATATTGACGAGAAGAAAATCAAGCTGGAGACCAGGGGCGATTTGATTTCCATCGAGGCGGACGAACAACTGCTCCGGCAGGTGCTGTTCAACCTGCTGCTCAATTCCATTCAAGCCGTCGCGGGCGAGGGCGAAATCCAGGTGGTCACGGGCCGTCAAAATGCCTCGGAGGCATTTCTGGAGATTCGCGACAACGGCCCCGGCGTCACCCCCGAACGTCGCAAGGAGATTTTCAAGCCCTACTTCACCACGCACCAGAAGGGAACCGGCCTCGGCCTCGCGGTTGTGCAGCAGATTGTCCTCGCCCACGGCTGGGAGATTGAATGCCTCCCAAACGATCCCAAGGGTGCCGTCTTCCGCATCACCCACTTGAAACTGGTTGCCTGACGCAAAATTCCCACGCAAACTTCGCGCATGGCAGCCGAACCGCGCAAAAAATCCGCCGAGTCCCCGCGCATCCTCATCGTGGATGACGACCCCGGCCAGCGCAGTTTGCTGAATTCATTTTTGCGCAGCCAGAAATTTGAAACCGTCCTAGCGGATTCTGGCACGACTGCGTTGGAAACGCTGCGCGCCGGAAAATTCGACATGATGATTTCAGACGTGCGGATGCCGGGTCTCACCGGGTTGGAGACATTGCGGCAGGCGCGCAAGGAACATGCCACGCTGCCCGTCCTGCTCGTCACCGCCTTCACCGACGTGCGCGACGCCGTAGCCGCCATGCGCGACGGAGCGGTCAATTATCTTTCCAAGCCGATTGATCTGGATGAACTGCTCGCCAACGTCCGGCAGGCCATCGGCATTTCACAAACCGCCCCGACGATCTACGACGACGAGAAAAAATTGCCTGATTATGTCGTCGCGCGCAGCCCGCTGATGCAGGCCATTTTTCACGATGCCTCGCTGATCGCTCCGTCCGAGACACGCGTGCTGATCAGCGGCGAGAGCGGCGTGGGCAAGGAAATTCTGGCGGACGTGATACACGCGTGGAGTTTGCGCGCCAATGGCCCGCTGGTGAAAATCAATTGCGCCGCGATTCCCGAAACACTTTTGGAAAGCGAATTGTTCGGCCATGAAAAAGGCGCGTTCACCGGCGCGAGCAGCACGCGCATCGGACGTTTTGAAGAGGCGGACGGCGGCACGATATTTCTGGATGAGATCGCCGAGATGTCGCCGCCGTTGCAGGCCAAGCTGCTTCGCGTGACGCAGGGCGGGAAATTTCAGCGCATCGGCTCAAACCGCGAGGTGAACACCAACGCGCGCATTCTTGCCGCGAGCAACCGCGTGCTCGAAGACGAGGTGAAGGCCGGGCGTTTCCGCGAGGATTTGTTTTACCGACTGAACGTGGTGGAGTTGAACATCCCGCCATTGCGCGAACGGCGCGAGGATATTTTGCCGCTGGCAGCCAAGTTCATCGATGAATTGACGAAGGGCCGCGCGCGATTTTCAGAAACGGTCGCCGCGTGCCTGGAAAATTATGTGTGGCCGGGCAATGTGCGCGAACTGCGCAACGCGATGGAGCGCGCGGCGCTGCTTTCGCGCAGCGAACTGATTTTGATGGAGCATCTGCCCACTCGAATGCGATCCGGTGCAGAGCAGCCAGTTCCGCGCGAGGCCGGAGACCGGGAAAAACTGGATGAGATTGAACGGCTGGCCATCATGCAGGCGTTGCGCCAGCATGATTCCAACCGTACAGAAACCGCCAAAGCTCTGGGCATCAGCCGCCGTGCGCTGATTTACAAGCTGCAAAAATGGCGGGAGTTGGGATACAGCGTGGAATGAAAACAACGGGCCACTTATGAGCAGCAAAAGCCAACGCATCGCCGCAATGATCGGGCAATTTCGCGCCGCAAATCTCGACCCGCATTACAGCGGCTATTTTGAGCTGTTCAACCGGCAAAAATTTTACGAGGCGCACGACGTCCTGGAAAATCTATGGCTGCCGGACCGACACGGCGCGAACGGAAATTTTTACAAGGGAATGATCCAGCTGGCGGGCGCGTTCGTGCATTTGCAGAAAAACCGGCTGCGTCCTGCGGCGGCGCTGCTCAAACTTGCCCGGGCCAACCTTGAAAAATATCCAGCTCGTCACGAACATCTGGATTTGTCCACCGTACTTGAACTGATTCGTCACTGGCTGGGAGATTTGGAGTCGGCGCAATTCGAGGTCAATCCTCTTGCAGGCGGAAATGCGCCAAAGTTGACGCTGATGAAATCAGAATGTTGAAATGAGTTCAAAACACATTGTCATCGCCGGCGGCAGCGGTTTTATCGGAAATGCGCTGGTGGGGGAGTTTCTTGCGCGTGATTTCAAAGTCGTGGTATTGACGCGCATCCCGCGCGAACGCATTGATGGAGTCATTGAAGCAAAATGGGATGGCCGGCATGTCGGCGAATGGGCAAGATTTCTGAATGGCGCGGAAGCCATCATTAATCTTGCCGGAAAAAATATTAATTGCCCGCACACGCCGGAAAATCTGCATGAACTCACCGGTTCCCGCGTCAATTCTGTACATGCAATTGCCGCTGCTTTTGAAGTTGTCAAAATTCCGCCGCGCGTCTGGGTTCAAGCCAGCGCGATTGGATTTTACGGCAACACCGGCAGTCAATTGTGCGACGAATCTGTGCCAAACGGATCGGACACGCTTGCTGAAATCTGCCGGGAATGGGAAATTGCCTTTAATTCGGCAAATACTCCAACAATGCGAAAAATATTGCTCCGAATCGGTTTCGTCCTCGGTCGTGACGGCGGTGCATTGCCGGTTTTGAGCAAAATAACCAGATGCTTTCTCGGCGGGAGTGTTGGAAATGGCAGGCAATACATCAGCTGGATCCATATTGCGGATTTGACGCGGATGTTTGCCATGGCGGTTGAAAATGAAAATTTGCGCGGCACGTTTAACGCAGTCGGGCAGTATGCGGTAATGAATTTGGAATTCATGCGGGAACTGCGTCATGCGCTGCATCGTCCGTGGAGTCCGCCCGCGCCCGTTTGGGCCGTGAAACTCGGCTCGCGGCTGATGAGCAGCGAACCTTCGCTGGCACTGGCAGGCTGTCGCAGCATTCCAAAAAGATTTCTTGAAGCCGGCTTCAATTTTCAATTTTCCAACCTGCCTGACGCGCTTGAAAATCTTTGCGGTTAAATTTGCGAGCAACTCCGTAAGAAATTTATGAAGCCAATTTGGGTGAGTTGCTGTATCAAGAATAATACTTCTGCAATCCAGATAGGTTGGAAATATAAAAAGCAGGTCGACCGGCAGTGTACGCGTCATTGCGACACGGCATTTGTTTCGGCCGGTTCAAATCGTACGACTGTTTCATCCGGTCTGGCATAGCCGAGTTTTTCGCGCGCCAAACGCTCGATGGTTTTTGGATCGTTGCGCAGATCGTTAATTTGCATCTGAAGTTCTTTGGATTTTTCAGATTCTTTTTGTAGTTCCCTTTGAAGCCTCAAGTTTTCCTTCTGAAACTGTTCGTTCTGATTAATGAGGGGTAGGTAGCACATCCCGATAAGCAGCAAAATGGCAAGCACGACAAGTCCAACGACAATTTTCGTCAGCTTGCTCCAAATACCGGTGTCAACATTCATGCACCGAGTTAATCATGTGCAGCGCAGGGACGAAAGCGGATTTTGTTGTCAGAATCCGGTTTAGCGGGTATTTGTTCACGCGCATGATTAAGGCTTTGTTTTTGATTTTCGAGCCGGTGGAGGCGTGGGACCGCGTGATTAAGGCGCAGCGTGGTTTGGGATACCTTTTGCTGTTTTATTTGTTACCGATGGTCTTGACAGTGGCTGCGCTGGAAGGTTTCAGTCTGATGACCTGGGGACGAAGCCAGTGGGACAGCGGTCAGACTAAAATATTCTCCCCAGGTGAAACAGTGGTTTATGAAACAGCTCAGTCGCTGGCCATGCTTGCGGTCGTTTTTATCTGTGCACAAATCGTCAAGGCACTCTGTAATGCGTCGTTCCCAAGGCACAATTTTAAGCAGGGATTCACCGTGGCGGCCTGCGGATTGAGTCCGTTGTTCCTGCTGCGACTGCTGGATGTGTTTCCGGCGATCAATCCGTGGCTGACTTGGGGCGTTGGCATTATGCTGTGCATCGGAATTCTTTATCATGGCATCCCGCGCGTCATGCAACCTGATCCGTCGCAAGCCTTCGGATTGTATGTGATGTGTTCGGTATTGTTCATCATGGTGACAGGATTGGAACGATTCGTCAGCGTGTGGTATCTGGCGGGCCGAATACCATCGTTTGAAGAATTAATTCCGTATTTTAACAGGCACTTGCAATTTTGATTCTAATGTCTGACTCAATCGAAAAAAGTCTTCTGGATGCGCTTCTTGGGCTGGACAATGCCGTCAAAATGATGCCGACTGCAAATCCGAAGCCAAACCTGCTGGAATTGTTTGCCCGGATTGACGAACTGACAAAACAATTGCCACGCAACGCCGACCCGACCCTTCTGCATTATTTGCACAAGAAAAGCTACGAAAAGGCACGTCTTTTCCTGCAGGGTCGCAACATAGAAAATCGGGTTGGTAACTGCCGTCATGATTAAACGGCAGAAGTTTTTAAGCCCGGATTTTGACTTCCAACTTTAATCATCCGGCCAAACCCCGACTATGTTCGACGACACGATTGCCGCCATCGCCACGCCGCTAGGCGAAGGCGGGCTTGCTGTAGTGCGCGTTTCCGGCCCACAGTCGCTGGAAGTTGCCGACAAAATTTTTCAACCCGTCGGGGAAAAATCAGTCAAGCCGTCAGGTGCGCCCACGCACACGATTCATTTTGGAAAAATTGTCCGCGACGGAAAAAAAATTGACGAAGTGCTGCTTGCCGTCCTGCGCGCCCCGCGCACATTCACGCGCGAAGACACCATTGAGATTTCATGCCACGGCGGCATTTTACCCGCCAAGCTTGTTCTTGATTCGATTCTGCAAGCTGGCGCGCGACTTGCCGAACCCGGTGAATTCACGCGCCGCGCATTTCTTAGCGGGCGGATTGACCTAGCACAGGCAGAAGCCGTTGCCGACTTGATTCATTCGCGCACGGAACTCGCTCTTGTCGCCGCCAACGAGCAGCTTGCCGGGAAACTATCTCAGCGCATCAACCAGCTCCGCGACGATTTGATGAAAATCCTTGCGCACATCGAGGCGCATATTGATTTTCCAGACGAAGACATTTCTCCCGACACAAAGGAAAAGCTCCTGCAACGGCTGGAAGACGGAATTTCATTTATGGACGAATTGCTGCGAACCGCAAATGAAGGTCAAATTTTGCGCCGTGGCATCCGCGCAGCGATTGTTGGCCGCCCGAATGCTGGCAAGTCCAGTTTGCTCAATCAATTGCTCGGTCATGACCGCGCCATTGTCTCGCCGATTGCCGGCACAACCCGCGATACAATCGAAGAAACGGCCAACATTCGTGGGTTGCCCGTTGTGTTCATTGATACTGCCGGATTGCGGGAAGGGCGCGACGAGATTGAAGTCGAAGGCATTCGTCGCAGCCGCGAATCGCTGGCAAAGGCAGAATTGATTTTGCACATCTTGGACTCGAGCAAACCGTTTACGCCGGATGATGAAAAGTATTTTGCTGAATTCGCCGGTAAAAAAAGCATTCTTGTTTGTAATAAAAGCGACCAGTCAAGGAAATTGATTTTGCCACAGGAAGTCACGGCCCGCTGTCCGGTCATCACTGATATTTCCTGCTTGAGCGGGCAGGGGATTGAAGCGCTGAAGGATGCGATAAAAAATCTTGTGTGGGCGGGCAAAATCGAATCTGGAATGCTACATGTAATGATCAACTCGAGGCATCAGGAGGCGCTTGGTCGTGCGCGTGAGGCCACGTTGCGGACGTTGGACGCGTTGCGAGCTCAAGCAACCCTCGAATTGGTGGCGCTGGATCTGCGCATCGGTGTCAATGCCGTCGGCGAAATTGTCGGCAAAACGACGACCGAAGATTTGCTCGACTCCATCTTCAGCCAGTTTTGCATCGGAAAATAAGCGACCGGACAATTCGACGATAGTCCCGTAAACAATTGTCGACAATTTTCATCATTGACGTTCTAACCTAAGCGATGCCTGCGGTTTAACTGCAAATAAATTTATTGCAGCTGAAGCTGATAAAACGACTGGGGCGTATTAGGGTCAAGGTTGTTGGTGAAAATAAAATTGCCGGCGCCGTCGAATTGATTCGTGGCCACGGGCATCCACATTGGCGTAGCCAGATTGGTCGTGGTCATGACGCAATAGTTCCAATTGGCGGGGCCACCCGATCCACTGATCACCAGATTGCCATTCACGATCTGAATGCCGGCGATGGTTGGCGCGGTCAGCGCCACGACGGAAATTGTTCCTGCGGTATTCAGTGCGTTGGTGTTCCAGCCTTGGCCGGAGGACAATGCCGGCAACTGCACATTGGTGAATGAGCCATTGTAACTGCCGGCATTAAATAATTGAAAACTGTCACCAAAGGACAGACCCAGTCCGCTGATATTGGTCACGATCAACGTCCCGCCACTTGTCAGCGCGCCGGCAACCTTCGCAACATCATTCGTCATTGGCGATTGGCTGATTTCAAAAACACTCGTGCTACCAGATGAAAGTGTCAGCGAGCTGCCAAATGTCAAAGTGCTCAAGGGACTCAAAGTACCGCCCGGGGTCAGCGTACCGCCCTGCTGCACTGTGACCGGTCCGTTGATGACACCCGCACCGGCCAGCACCCCTCCGGAAGCAATCGTCACTGAACTGCCGGAGGCGATGGAACCCGTGACCTGTAAAAGTCCGCTGGCGACCGTCGTGTTTCCGGTGTAACTATTAGCCGCTCCCAAAGTCAGTGTGCCGCCGACGACATTTACCGCCAATTGACCGCTGCCGTTGCTGATGGCTGCGGAGGTTACGTTAACATTACCCGGACCAGCAAAGGTGAGCGTTTTCAAACCGCCGGTGCCTGTGGTCATCCCGCCGCTGATGGTCAATGCATTGTTACCGGCGTTGGCCGCCTCCACTATCGTCAGCGGTTCATTAACGGTGATGGCACCAGAGAAAGTCGCATTGTCATCCGTGCTGCCGCCAATTGTATACGTTCCGCTCGTCACCAAATTGGTAACGATTACGGGCCGACCGACGTTGAATGGGCCGCCAATCAACAGCGCCGGACTGGTATTGCTGCTCACTGTGCTGGCATCCCCCAGGGTGATTGCGGAAGCTGCCGTGCCGAAAGCGCCCGGCACGCCGTTTGGCGCGTTGGCTCCCGCCACCAAAGTTCCACCGCTGACGATAATGGGGCCGGTGAAATTATTGCCCGCATTGCCCAGCAGCATTGTGCCGTTGCCTCGTTTGATAATGCCGGTATCCGCCAGACTGCTGCCTTTGATGGTTAAACCGCTGACATTCAAATCCACCCCTCCCGGCGCGCCACCGTTGGCCACGTTAAAAATGGTCCCGCCCGCCTGGCTCGGAACCAAATCCACGACGTTGATGGTGGAAGGATTCACACCACCATTGACAACCACCCCGTTGTCCAAATCGCAATCACCATATTTAATTCCATTTCCGGCATTATTTCCGCCGCCGCCCAGGGTGCCACCATTTAGCGTCAGCAGACCGCGGATATGATAAGAGCTTCCTGCACCGCTATTGGCGGACGGCGCATTGGTCAACAACCCGCCCGCACTGATCGTTACCGGCAAACTACCCAGTGCGGAAGTGGCCCCGGCCAAGGCGTTGTCATTGGCCACCACCACCGTGCCGCCAGAGTTAATCGTCACACCGCTGCTCAGATAAATTCCTTCCAAGGCACCGTTGTTCGCAAATCCCAGGGACAAGGTGCCGCCATTAACCACCGTTGGCCCGGTGTAACTCTCCAGTTTTGACGCATTGGTCAAAGTTAGGGTTGCAGTGCCCGACTTGGTCAGTGAAGCCGAGCCGCCTATCGCACTTCCGGTAAGGGTGTAATTTAGTGTGGAATTGTTGACCAGGATGGCAGCAGGGTTGACGGTGGCGGCAGCATTCACAAAAGTGTTTCCCAGAGCCGTGTCGTCAAACTGCACCATTTTCCCGTCCTGATAAAGGGACGACACGCCGTTGCTGGTCCAGTTCGCAGTCGTGTTGATGTCCCAGTTGGCGTTCACCGCGCCGCTCCAGATCAGGGGCAAACCGGCACCCACGCTCGGCGTCGCATTCGCCTCCGGGGAATTAATGCTGGTCCCGCCAGCGTCCACCGCCGTCACAACATAATAATAAGTCGTGCCATTGAGAAGATTGGTATCGGCATAAGTGGTGTTGGTCAACGTGGCCACGGTGGTGGTTTCTCCACCGCTGCTGGTTCCGCGCTTGAGGACATAGCTGGTCGCCCCGACCGAGGCGGGCCAGGTCAAGGTAACCTGGCTGTTGGCTGGATAAGAATACAAGCTGATCGGGGCCGCCGGCGGCGTGCTGACGATCTGAGAATTGGTTGAAACTCCGCCGGCATTCATCGCCACCACCATATAAGTGTACAGCGTATTTGTCGCCAGACCGCCGTCGGTGTAGGTGCTGGTGGTCACGCTTTGAACATAATTGCCAGGAAAGCTGAACGGTCCCGTCGGGCTATTGGCACGATAAAGAATATAGCCCACTGCTCCGCTGACCGACGACCAAGTGATCGTTGCGGTCTGATTCGTCGGAGTGATGTTGTCGGCGAGATGAACATTGCCCGGCGCGCTGGCGGGTGGCGGTGGCACCGGTTTGCCTGTGACGGCAAAAGAATTGCTGCTCGTCCCGCCAGCGCTGGTGGCAGTGATATAATAACTGTAAGTGCAGCCGAGCGTTCCTGATGTGTCAGTGTAAGTGATTCCCGTGGTCGTATTATTAAGTGTGATATAAAATGGCACATAGCCAAGTTTGTTAACCACAGTGCCACGATAGATGGTGTAGAAATTCGCCCCAGGCACGGCGTTCCAAGTGAACGTAACCGCGCTATTAGTGCTCGTCACCACGAGACCAGTGGGCGTGGCGGGAATGGCAGTGGCGATGCCGGCGGATGGCATCACGCCGGCACTTGGCGTTGAATTGGCACTGGCACTGATCGGGTTCGCCGACTGCACCTCATAGTAATAAGTCGTGCCGTTGAGCGCGGTGCTGTCCACAAAGGTCGCATTCGCCGGACCACTGCCGCAGACCGGGCCGGTCACGCCGTTGGTTACCGAAACATAGCCGCTGCCAGAAGTTGTCGAGCGCAGAATGTTGTAACTGGTCGCACCTGCGACTGCCGGCCAGCTTAATAGAACAGAGTTGTAACCGGCATAAGCCGTCACACTCGCCGGCGCGGAAGGCACATAGCCGGTCAATTCCAACCGGACGTAATCATACATGAAATGGTGGGTAAAGCCGGAACCGCCGGCCTGACGAAAGCTGAAGTTAATGGTGTTGTTGCCGGCATGAAGCAGGCTGCCTGCAAATGTGAGCCGTTCGTCGGAATAGCCCCCGTGGTTTTCCTCGCGGATGTTGGAGTCGCTGATGTCGTTATTGGGGAACCAGCCTGATGTCGGCAAGGAAGTCTCCGGCGTTCCGGTGGCGTTGCCGCTGCTCAAGAGGGTTCCGTTGACCGTCACATAGATCGGGGTGTTGTCATCCGAAGCGATGCCCATCATCAGTGATGCCGTGGCACCGCCGGCAGGATTTGCGGCCAGATTAAAGGTGACGGTGGAACTGGAAACGGCGTTGTTGCCGGATGAATCGGGATAAACAGACTGGACATAATTCCAGTCCGTGTTCCAGCGGTTCACGCCGACGACATAGTTCAAGCCATTCGGAAAGTCATAGGGAAATTCCATGAACTTATCCCAGATCGGACTCGGATCTGTTGGGCTGGGGCCGACGTCGCCCACCCAGCAATCATCTCCGTGCCGGAATTTGTCGCCTCTACGGGTGGGATAGCCAATTTCAAAAACTGTCGGGCCGACCCGCGCTGGCGTCCACGTTACGGTGCCCAGACTATTTGTCGCCCCGCCCGTGACCACCACCGTGAACGGCGTGGCCGGCAGAGCATAGGTAATTCCCGGATTACCTCCGTTTTGATTCTTGGACATGAACTCACCCGCCGCACCCGGCCCAAACCCATAGAGAGTGTAGTTATTGCCGGCAACGACGTTGGAAATGACAAAGTTGCCGTTGGCGTCGGTCTTCGTCCAGAACTCGTAAGGCTTTTCCCACAACTGAAAATCATAGACATTGTTGATGGTGTCCGCCGGTTGCTGCTCGACGCCCACCCATAAGTTGGATGCCGAGGCATTCGGATTATAGGAGTCATTTATGACTATCTGACCAGTGACGATGCCGCGCTGCGCTGCCGAGGCATAATTGGTGTTGTTCATCCAGCTATAAGGCCAAGCAGGTGCCTCGGCCGCCGCCTGCGCTTTCGCATCGGCATACAACGCCTGCGAAGCCTGCACCGGGTCGGTCAAGGTCTTCGAGACATTGTTGACATAAATAAAATATGGACCGGAAACGCGCGTCCAGGTTTCGCCGGCAGCAAAGCCGCTGTCATTGCCAAAATAATAATGTCCGCCATTAATCATGTTGACCATCGGCGCGTCATTCAAATCGGGCTTCATCGGGCCACCGTTGTAAAATTCCCAACTGGACACCACATGCCAGATGCCCACGTTCTGACCTGTCACTCCGTAATTGGCATCGCTCACACTGCTCCAGCCCCAGACCCGTTCCGCGCTGAACTCCGTGCTCCATTTGTATTTGTCATCGTAGGTGCCCTGCAACGGGCCGGACGTGCAGAGCGAATTTTCCTGCGGCGAATAATCCGACGGCGTATAGGTGGCATTGGCTCCATACTCGCGTTGCACCTGGTCGTTAACGCTCATCCAGTTGAAATACGGCGCGATGTAGATATTGTCCCGCTCCTCGCCGGTGCCCATCGCCGCATCCTGTGGGCGATGACTCCAGATCGGCGTCACATAAAAACCCGGCGAACCGCGAAGCATGGAAAAATGGATGTCCACCAGACCGTTGGTCGCGGAATCGCACAACAAATCAATTTCCGCATAGCTGCCACTGTTGGTCACCAATGAATAAGCCCAGGTGCTTCCGCCCCATCCGCCGAACTCCCAGTAAAACGTGCCGCCGTTCTTGCCGCCGGCCAGGAGGTTTTGGGTTTGGGTGCCGCTACCGTTGTTATAAGTGTAGTTGATCTGGGAAATGGAGGCACCCGACTTGTAAACGAGAATAGAAACCACACNNACGGCAGAAAAAAGCAAACCACACACCGCAAGCAGGCGGGTTGTGTACAAACAATAGCTCATCACGGTTTCAATCAATTTAACTCCAGATATGGAAAACGCCAATAAAAAAGTTGGGTTTTATGGGGTTATACCTTTGACGGAAGCTGCAATTGTAGGGATGCCGCGCCCTGCGGCGGCTCCGGCCAGAAGGGCGGAAAGAAAGTGACAAACTGCTGATATTCCGTCGCCTAACACAATGCTCGGCGACGGGGAAAGCGCTGTTCCACCCCAGACTACCGTTATCTATATTATCCCAACAAAAGCCGCCTTCGGAAAACCCCTCTTTCCGTGGGAAAATACCCATGGGAAACCGGTTTTACCTCGTGGTATTTCGTAAATCTCTCACGGGAAAACGTTTTTCCCTCNNGGGAAAATGCTTTTCCCACGTGGGAAATTGATTTCCCGAGTTCAAAAATCGCCCCGGCAGGAGGCAAAAACGGGCGGAATTGCCTTAAAACCATGGGCTTAGGCATGAAACCCTGAAAAATGGCAATTTTGTGGGCTTCTGACTTAGGGAGACGCTGAATAA
>PKZR01000124.1 GCA_003133815.1 Limisphaerales bacterium
ACGATGCCTTCAATTCCTACACGGTGGATAGCACTCGCGACAATGCCCACTTCGCCTGGGATATGCCTGCGCTGGAATTGAATCTGGATCTGGGTTATCGGGACGAAACCTCGTCCGGGATCGGCGGCTCCACGGAGGTCGCCGAGGAATTATTGAACTTTTACGGGACGCAAAAACGTCCGAACGGGCAGTCAACGCTAACTTATCGTTACGACAACTTTGACAACACCCTCGATTCAAGCACCCATCAAGACAGCATCTTGAATTCCATCGGCATTTCGGATTCCGAAATCTTAGGCACCCGCCGCCAGATCAATGTCTCCACTGGCGCGGGCTTCAGCGAGTCACAATCCACCGGCCAGCAAACGAAAACTTTCACCGCGAATGAGAATATCACCGACAAGCTCGGGCCCAGCCTTAACAGCTATTTGATGTTGAATGGCAACCACAGCAGCCAGAATTCAATGGACTCGTCTGAAGTGCAA
The DNA here is from genome assembly GCA_003133815.1 of Limisphaerales bacterium. Lineage (GTDB taxonomy): Bacteria > Verrucomicrobiota > Verrucomicrobiia > Limisphaerales > UBA11358 > UBA11358. Next base: position 486 of record PKZR01000124.1, read on the forward strand.
CTTACCAGCGGATTGAGGCACCAATTATATGACAGCCTGACAACAACGCTGAATGTTCATGGCAACTACGACAAAAACACCAGTTCATCGAGTTCAACTGCCACCGACCGATACGGCGTCGGGCTCAACGAAGATTACATCAAACGTTTGGGTGATTGGGGGCGGCTTTCGGCGGGTGCAGGAATCACTGTGGACCATCAGGATGATAATTCATCCGGCGGCGTGCTGACGGTCTTCAATGAGAGCCACAATTTGACCAACACGCCCGCCATGTTGAATAATCCGCAGGTCATCACACCTTCAATTCAAGTGTGGGCCGCAGCCGACAATTATCCTTATGTGGAAGGCACCGACTACACCATTGTCACATCGGGCGAATTGACAGGCGTCCAGCTGGTTTTGGGCAGCATGAATGTAGCTTTGCATGGCAGCGCAGTGGTCGTGAATTATCAAAGCGAGTCGTTGAACAATGATTCGTTCGAGTCCGTCAACAGCAGCGTCCAGATCCGGCTGGATGTCTTAAACCATCTCGGCATTTACGGACGTGTGAACAAGCTGGACAACAACGCACCGCCCGAAGTGCTGACACAAACGCTCACCGACCTGACAGCTGGCATGGATTTCACCTGGCAATGGTTCCGTGCCAATGCGGAATATCAGGATTACAATTCCAATTACACCCAGTATCAAGCCTGGCGGTTTCTCCAAAGCCTCAACTATCAGCTTTCAGTCGCGTCCCGGTTCGGCGTGGATGTCAGCGAGAATTTCTATCGTTACGCGGGCGGTCTTAACCAGGATCAGTATCAATTTGTCGCCCGCTATAACACCCAGCTTGACTTCTCACTCGCATGGTATGTGGAAGGCGGATATGTTTTATATGATTTGACGGGAACGCAACAGGATTCAGCTTTTGCCAGAACCGGATTGAGCTGGTCCCGCGGAAAGTTGAGTTTGCGCGCCGGATATGAATACAATTACCAGACAACCACCGCCGGACCCTCAACGGAAGAAACTGACCGGCATTATTTTTTCGCATCCCTTAAAAGAACCTTCTAAAATGATTTTTGAGCCACAACGCCTGCCCAGCTTCACCCGGGGTTTTTTTAGTTGGAGAATTGCGCTTCGGTCCGGATGTCTTGGGTTGCTGGCCTGCATCAGTTGCGCGGCGGCTCCAGCAGACCGGACAACAGTTCCACCCTCCTGGCCGCCACCACCAGCGGAACCTGCGGTGGTTTATGTCCGGGATATTTCATCGCCTGCCGACATTGGATCAAAGCCTTCATTTTTCATCCGCGTGGCCGACTGGATCACAGGCGTGGATCGGGCCAAAGCCGCCCTGGTCAATCCATTTGGTATGGCGCTGGACGATGCCGGAAATCTTCTGGTCACGGACACTGGCGCAAACACCGTCTGTTTTCTCGATCTAAACCGGAAAAAGTGGAATCGCTGGGAAATGGCGGGGAAAATCCATTTCAAGTCTCCCGTCGCAGTTGCCCGCCACGGTTCGACTATTTTTGTGGCCGACTCCGCTTTGGGAAAAGTGCTCGCGCTGGATGAGAAGGGCAAACTGCAATTTGAAATCACCAATTCGCTCGTGCGTCCGTCTGGGCTCGCGATTCTTGGGGACCGGCTTTTGGTTGTGGACTCACAGCTCCATCAAGTCCTCATCTTTGATCTTTCCGGAAAATTGATTTCCCAGTTTGGCCGTCGCGGCACCGGGCAGGGCGAATTTAATTTCCCCACACATATTAGCGTGGATGCCGGCGGTTTGATTTATGTCACGGATTCGTTGAACAACCGCATCCAGGTTTTTGACGGCAACGGTCAATTTCGGCGGGCCTTTGGCAGTGCTGGCGACGGGCCAGGTCACTTTAGCCGTCCGAAAGGAGTCGCTGTTGACCGTGACGGTCATATTTATGTGGTGGATGCGGTTTTCGACAACGTGCAGATTTTTGATGCGCAAGGAAGACTGCTTTTGAACTGGGGCGATGCCGGTCCGGATCCCGGCGAATTCTGGCTGCCCAATGCCATCGTCATCAGTCTCAACAATGAGATTTACGTCTCGGATTCCTATAACCATCGCATTCAGGTTTTTCATTACACAGGCAAACCATGAATCCGTTCACCTTTATTTCCTGTGTAATTTTTTGTTTGGCGTCTTTGACCGTGATGGGACAGAACCCGCAAAGCATCATTTATACGAAGCACAACCTATCTGTCAGCGGTCCGGGCAGTCTGCGTTCAGCAAACGAGGCGGACATATGCATTTTTTGTCATGCACCCCACAACACCACGGGTCTGGGCCCGCTATGGAACCATGAACTTTCTCAAGCCACTTACACTCCATACAGCAGCTCGACCCTCAAAGCCACCGTTGGCCAGCCCACCGGCGCGTCCAAACTGTGTTTGAGCTGCCACGACGGGACTGTGGCGCTTGGCTTGGTTGCCAACCGCTCCATTCCCATTGCGATGCAACCCGGCGCCAATACAATTCCCGCCGGGCGGACTCTCATCGGCACCGATCTTTCGGCGCATCACCCTGTCTCGTTTACCTATGACGCGGCTCTGGCGACGTTGCAGGGTGAATTGCGCGATCCGTCCACATTGGTTCAGGATGTCCGGCTGGATCAAAGTGGCCAGCTTCAATGCACCTCATGTCACGATCCGCATAATGACCAGTATGGAGATTTTCTCGTGGTGAACAACACAGCGTCCGCACTGTGCTTGAATTGTCATACCCCGAACCAGTGGGCCACTTCAATCCACGCCACCTCGACGGCGACCTGGAACGGGAGCGGACAAAATCCATGGCCACATACCAGCGGAACAACCGTGGCTGCCAATGGCTGTGAAAATTGTCACCGGCCCCATGCGGCGGAAACCAAGCTGCGTTTGCTTAATTTCTCCCCTGACGAGCAGAATTGTTACTCCTGCCACAGCGGAACGGTGGCCGTAAAAAATATTGCCGCTGAATTTAACAAAGCCAGCGTGCATCCGATTGCACTGACCTCCGGCATTCATGATCCCACCGAGGATGCCATCAACTCCCCGCGCCATGTGGCGTGCGAAGATTGCCACAATCCTCATTCCGTTAAAGACACTGCCGCAGCGGCACCCGCTGCTCCGGGCGGAATCATGGGAGTTCGCGGGGTCAATTCCGGCGGTGCCGTGATTCAGCAGATTCAATACGAATACGAACTGTGTTTCCGCTGTCACGCCGACAGTCTCAACCGAGGCAGCGCCCTAATTTCGCGGCAGTTTGTGCAGACCAATACGCGGCTGGAGTTTAATCTTGCCAACACATCGTTTCATCCCATCGAAGGCGTCGGGAAAAATCCGGGCGTTCCCAGTCTGTTGACGCCATGGAACACGGGCAGCATCATGTATTGCACCGATTGTCACAACAACGACCAGGGTCCGGGAGCCGGCGGCACCGGACCCAAAGGCCCTCATGGCTCAATCTATCCGCCGTTGCTGGAGCGCCAGTTGTTGCTCACCGACTTTACGCCCTACAACTCCGCCAGTTTCGACCTTTGCTTCAAATGTCACAGCAGTTCGGTGGTTGTCAGCCAGCAGACCACGAGCTGGCAATATCACCAGAAGCACATCGTTGACGACATCACCGCCTGCACCACTTGCCATGACTCGCACGGTTCCACCCAGCCCAGCCTGATCAATTTCAACACGGCATACGTCCAGCCATACAATGGCGTGTTACAGTTCAACTCCACCGGAGGCAACCACGGAAATTGCACCTTAACCTGTCATGGCAAAGACCATGTCAACACGGCGTATTGACGGTCGACATGTGCTTTGCTAGGCGCCTGTATTCGACCAACCAAGCAAAAATTGTTCAGAGGATGGCAATATTAGGTTAGCCAAAATTGGCCCTTCGCCTAAATTTGTTTTGAAATGATGATAGAAGATTCGACAAATCTCCGTGAGACGCGGCTGGACAAGCTACCGCTGCGGTCGTGCGCAGTCGTTCGCCGCATCGAAACCGAGAGCGAGGAATTCTTGCGCCTTAAATCACTGGGGCTTTGCATCGGGCGGCAGATCGAGGTCGTAAAATCCGGCGACCCACTCATCATCAAGATTTTCGGCTCGCGCATCGGCCTGTCGGCATCACTCGCCGCGCGCGTGTGGCTGGAGGTCTGCGCGCCCGACCATTGCAACTTTTCCTGACATGAGCGACGGCCATTCAAACAATTCCAGTTCGCCGGTCGCGGAAATTTTTCCGGGCAGGAAACGGCTTGGGAAAATTTCGATAGCGCCGTTGCCGAAGCAGGTGAATCGCGCGTTCACCCTGGCGCTCGTTGGCAATCCGAACGCTGGCAAAACCACGCTTTTCAACGCGCTGAC
>PKZR01000145.1 GCA_003133815.1 Limisphaerales bacterium
CAACGACTTCATGGTTGAAAATTCCTGAATCTCAGGCACCTGGCCGACAACGTTGTCGCCAAACCTTTCGGTTACTTCGCCGATGGAAATAAACCGGTCATCGCGGATGGCAATCAGAAATACAATGCCCAACCCGAGGCCAAGTCCGATGAAGATGGAATGAATGATCGTGGTTTTTCCCTCTGAATAGGAACGTGTGGATGGCGTGGCGTGATCCAGAATGGCGAGCGTGTCCTGATCAATGTTCCGGCTGATGTCCACGTTCTGCAACAGGGACGTGAGCCGGTCATACAACCCCTGGTTGCGGACAACATCCTGCTTGAGACTGTCTGCGGTGGCGATGCGCTTGTTGGCGTCTGCCACCTTGGACTCCCACTCCGCGATAAATTGCGAGACGCTGTCTATTTTGATCTGCAGCGCCTGGCGCGCGGCGGCGATTTGCTCGTGGTTTTGCTGGCTGTAGACATCAATCAGTTTTTGGGCGTGGGCGATTTGTTCATCCAGCTTGACCATTTTTGGATGCTTGGGCAGCAGGTACCTGGACAGCCTGTCGCGATCTGCCTTGAGCAGCTCAATTTGCTGTTCGGCATCCATCCGGCCGGTAGAAGAAGAGACGGCGGAGCCGGAACTGCGCAGCGATTCAAAAATTTGGTCGCTGTCGTTGGTTGCCCCGGCCTGGCCTGAATCCGCCTCCAGTTCCTTGGCTGCGAGCAGTTGCATCTCCAGTTGATAGTCCGACAGTTCGGTTTTCAGCTTGACCAGATAGGACGCCTCAATCGTGCTTTCCTCCTGCAAAACCGCAAAGTTGTTGCTCTGCTCATAGTCGTTCAATGCCTTCTGCCCGTCCTTCATGTCGCGTTCCAGGCGCTGAACCTGTTCGGAAATGGATGCCAGCGTGCCTTCGGACACCTCGCGCCGGCTGTTTTTGCGGTACTCCAGATACGACTCCATGAGGGCGTCCAGAAAGGCCGAGGTGAAGGCCGGGTTGACACAGTGTGCTTCAATCGTATAAATGGAGCTTTTCGCCGAGGTGTAAACTTGAATGTCCACCGGGAGCGCAAGGTTTTCGAGAACATACTTGCTTGTGGAGAATGTTGCCAGCCGGTTCGTCGTCAGATCCCTCATTGTTTCATCGCGGAGCAGTTCGGACAGCGTGCCGAGATAGGTGTCCCTCTCAGAAGCGTTGGCCTGATCATCCGAAAATGCGGCACCACCGGGCAGTTGCAGCTTTTCAGTCTCCACCAGCCGCCCGTAGGAGACAAACACAGGAGGCGTGCGAAAAAATTTGGCAACGGCTATTCCAAAGCTTAATACCATGGTAACCAGCGGTATCCACCAGAATTTTCGCAGGAAGAATAAAAGCTTCTGCGGACGAAACTTCGCGGGTGCCGGGGCGTGGCTCTCCGTCATAGGCTCCATCAACTGGAAGCCCGGATCCTGCGGCGGAACTGGTGTCAGATTTTTCATGTTTGCCTAAAACCGGATCATCCGTTCGGGAATGAAAACAAGGTCGCCCGGCTGCAACGGCAGGTCGTCCTCGGTTTTCCCTTCTTCAAGAATCCGGGACACATTCACGATGAAAGTCTTGTCGCCTCCGGGGCCTGCTCCCGTGCTGCGAGTTACCTTGACTTTCTTTTCATCTGCATACGCCGTAAAGCCACCCGCCCTGAGAATGGCCTTGCTCACCGTCAACACTTCTTCGCTGGAGATGTCCTGCGGTCCGGGTGCGCCAATGGCACCGACGAGGTATATCCTGCCACGGCTCCCGGGCTTCGAATCAACGGCTATGATGACCGTAGCCTGCTTGTAATATTCCTTTTCCAGTTCCGCCTTCAGGGCAAGCGACAGCTCCTTGCAGGTCTTCCCGACCGCCGGATAACGTCCGATGTAGGGGACCTGCAAATCGCCTGAATCGGTGACGCCGAGATGCACTGGATCGTCCTCATCTTCAATGATCTGAAAACTTAATTGATCACCTATCACCAGCCGGTATTTGTCATCAAGCACATTGGCGGCGTTTGTTGTGCCGGAAGTCACAGCCGATGCCGGCGACGCGACGACCGGGGTCGGGGTGTTTGACGCCGCATTTGTTGCAACCGCGGTATCCGCAGCATTCAAAACACTGAAACCGCACAGCATACTGGTCATGCCAGCCGCAATCAGCACCGTCCTTACCGCCATTGCCAAGCTGGATATGCACATTATCCAACGTCCCAAGATGAAGCCTTGAACATCCGGCATTTTTCTGTGGGATGATGGAATTACGCGGGAGTTCATTGTGGAAGATGGTAAGTCAATTGAAGCCCGACCATGTTTTGGGTGTAACCGTCGTTCGGCGTGCCGGATGATCGCACCGTGATCCTGTAATCCAAACTCAAATCGAGTCGGCTCGTAAGCGCGTGATGCAGGCTCAACTCGCCAGTATACCAGTCAAAAGTGCCGTTGGGATTCCCAGGCAAATTTCCAACGCTTCCCACGCCCTGATCTCCATGTTCATAAGAGATGGAGGTGTCGAAGTCCAGGCCGTTGATGATTTTCCAGGTGATGTTCGGGCGGACATACCAGTCTTCAACCA
>PKZR01000351.1 GCA_003133815.1 Limisphaerales bacterium
AATTCAGCACGGGCTTGGTCTCAGCCTCGTAAGTCTTAAGCCGGGCGCGGATGACATCCATGTTCGCGTCGTCGAGACGGTTGTCCTTGAGGGCGCGGCGTTGCAGGCGCTTGACTAGGTTCTCAAAGTTCGCGCTGCACATGTAGAACACAGCCACGACGTTGAGGAATTTATCCAGCATTTCCGCCTGATGGACATTGCGCGGAATGCCGTCGAGGACGAGAGTGTTCCGCTTTTGGTCGAGCCGTCCGGCGGCGGCAAGACTGTGCGTGTAATTTTTCCAAAGCTCGATGGTCGGCTCATCAGGCACGAGTCCGCCGGTGCTGGAATGTTCGAGAAAAGTTTTTCCGAGCGGCGTCTCGGGACTCAGGCTGCGGAACACCTCCCCGCAACTGCAATGGACATAGCCCGGTATCGAGCCGAGGATTTTTCCGTGGGTACCCTTGCCCGAACCGGGCGCGCCAAACATGAGTATCGTGCGGTATTTCAAGCGTCCTTGTGTTTGAGCTGGATTTCCTGGATTTCAGCGAACGGCACCATCTCCTCGCAGCTCGCCTCGTTTTTCACAATCTGGAAATGCACATCGTCCTGTGCAATGCGCACGATGCGCTGTACTACAAACTCCCCGCGCATGGTTTTCACAAACAGCACAAGGTCTTGGTCGGCTTCGCGGCGGACGACGCCGAAAAACCCGGGGAATTTTGTCTCAAAAAACCGGCGGTTGAACGTGAATTTTCCGCGTTGAAAAACCTGGGACTCCGGCACCTCGGGTTTGGCCCCGGGAGACTGCCATGAAGCCGACACGATCTGGATATCTTCCTTCACCGGCATGCCCGGCACGTTGAACTTTTGCTCCTCGGACTCGACTACCGACTCGGCTGCCACGGGTTCAGGCGCCACAACCGTCGGCAGCGAAAGAATGATTATCGGTCCGAATATTGGCAGCACCGCCGCCACGCCAATCCCCATCCCGAAAGGACGCGAGCGAAAAATAGAGGCTTCGAATCCCGCATAGATGTTTGCCACATAGATCAGCATCATCACAAAAATGCCGACCGATGACGAAAACATCGCGCCCATCAAGGATTGTTTCGGCGGCAAGCTCAACCGCGTCACGTCCTGCACCTTGATTTCCGGCTTTGGTGGGCGTTCCGACTCGGGGATTTCGATGAACGGCTCGACCAGATCCTTTATTTTCGGATTCGACGCCGACAATTGCTTCAGCCCGTCCTGCGAAAATTTCGTCCACGGCATCCGTTCGGTGTATTTGTCGTCCGACGTGTGGAAAATGACACCGACGTCGTTGAATGTGACGATGTCGCCAGTCAGCGACGTGCCGTCGGCCAGCGGAAACGTGTCCGCACCGACCGCCGCGAGCAGTCCGCACAGCCAAAAGCATGCAATTGTCCAAAGGAGTTTGCGCACAGAACCTTTTTTAGCAAAAGCCAGCACGGCGTGGAAGCAAATTCAGCAATCAAAGGCAGGTTTTGCGCAAATGCAGAGAGGATTCCTTCAAGTCGCCGGTGGAATTCAATAGCGGACTTTATCCGGCTTGCTTTTCCATTCCGCAAAAACTTTCAGCGCTTCGTCGCGCATCAATTGCTTCATCGGAATTTTGCGGCGCGAAACAGGCAGCGCCACTTCGCGGTAAATCAGATCATCGTCGAACTGGATGGCTGCCGCATCCTTCCGCGTGTTCGCGTAATAAATTGTTTTGAAACGCGCCCAGTAAATCGCCGCAAGGCACATCGGGCAGGGCTCGCAGCTCGCATAAAGCTCGCAATCGTCCAGCCGGAAGGTTTTCAGCTTTTTGCAAGCCTCGCGGATGGCGGAGATTTCCGCGTGCGCCGTCGGATCGTTTGCGGACGTGACGCAATTCCAGCCGCGCCCGATAATTTTGCCCTTTTGCACCACCACAGCGCCAAACGGGCCGCCGCAATTCCCGCGCATCTTTGAAAGCGAAAGCCTGATGGCCTCGCGCATGAATTTCTCCTTCATCGGAACAAACCCGCCGGATTTTTCTTCGCGCCCAAAACCCTGCCGCCATTGAATACCGTCTGCAATCTTCCACCTCTCCATTTCTGCAACCGGTAAATCGTGCCGAACGTGAAATCCGGCGACGCCCCGCCCTGACCGCCGACAATTTCAGCGCCACGCCGCACATTGTCCATCATCCACGCCGGGAGCCGCGCGTGATACGGATTGCGCCGCACTTCGCCAACATGGCACGCCAGCGCCGCGATCAAATCCGCCAGATCATCCGCGTCGGTTTCAACCAGCAGGTTCGGATATGCCATCTGCCCCCAGAATTCCGTCTCGACGACAAAACATTCAAACTTGCGCGGCAATTTCCTTAGCGCGTCCAACACCAAATAGTGCGTTCCAATGTGCGCGGGATGGACGTCGGTCTCATGCGGCAGAAAAATCACGCGCGGCTTTTGCGCCGCTAGAATTCTTGCAATCCTGCTGACAGCCTCCCGCCATTGCGCCGGATTTTTCTTCCGCGATTCCAAATTGATGTTTTCCAAACCGGCAACGATCAAATCGAATCCGAGGCAGTCACAGGCGTTCTTTAATTCAAGCAAACGCGCGGCGCGGCGCCCCTGCCTGCTGCCCAGCGTGACTGCAACGTTGGTGACTTTCCATTTCGCCTCGCGCAGCAGACGCAATGCAAGTGCGCCGGTGATGCATTCGTCGTCAGGGTGCGGGGAGAAAATCAGGACATCCGCAGGCTTGCGAGGTATGACGGAACGGGCTTTGGATTTAAAATCCAGCGGAAGCTTTGTTCCACTTTGAAAAACCCGAGCCGACTCGGAAACGAATTTTTTAAACGGATTCACGATTTTGATTTTGCAGATCCAAAAAGCAATCTCAAGCTGTTCATCACCACGACCACCGTGCTGCCTTCGTGGCCGACGACGCCAATTGTCAGCGGAATTTTTCCCAGCATCGCAAATGAAACCAGCACAATGACGGTGCCGAGCGAAATGACGAGGTTCTGGCGGATGACACGCCGGGCGCGCTGGCTCAAACGGAATGCCGCAAGAAAATTTTCCAGACGGTCGTGCATCAGAACCACATCGGCCTGCTCCAACGCCGCATCCGAACCGCGTGCGCCCATTGCAACGCCGATATAGGCAGCCGCCAGACTTGGCGCATCGTTCACACCGTCGCCGATCATCGCGACATGTTTCCCCTGCCCGCTCAATTCATGGATGGCCTCGACTTTCTGCTCCGGCTTCAGCTCCGCGCGCACGTCGTCGAGTTTCAATTCGGAGCGCAAATGTTCGGCGGTCGCCACGCGGTCGCCGGTCAAAACGACTGAGCGCAATCCTTCGTGGCGCAATTCGTCAATCACTGACGCGGCCTGCGGACGTATGTCGTCGCGCAAAATAATCCGGCCAAGCAAATCGCCCGCGGCCAGCCAGATTTCGGAAAAGCCCGCGTCCGTAGCGGGAACCTTTGAAATGGTTTTGGCGCGCTCGCCTTCTGCGAGCCATTCACGGCGGCCAAGCAAGCAATCGGTTCCATTCAGTTTCGCGCGCAAGCCATGTCCCGTGATGGATTCAAAATGATCCAGCGCGAATGGCTCGATTTGATTTTGTTTGCCGTGACGCGAAACGGCACGGGCGAGCGGATGCGTGGACAATTTTTCAAGCGAATAAGCCAGCCGCGCGATTTCGTTTTCGCGGCCTGGCGGAAAACTTTCGATTTGTTCAACGCGCAGTTCTCCGGTAGTCAGCGTGCCGGTCTTGTCGAGAGCGACAATGTTGACTTCCGCCAATTTTTCCACCGCAGCACCGCCCCGAAATAAAATCCCGTGCCTCGCGCCGAAAGCAATCGCGGCCAGCACCGCCGAAGGAATTGAAAGCACGAGCGCGCACGGCGACGAAACGACAAGCAGCGTCATGGCGCGATAAAATGCGCTGTGCGCCGAGGCCGTGGTGAAAAACGGCGCAAGCCCGAAGCCCAGCCACCAGACGAAAAACATCACAAAGGAGAGCCCGAGCACGATGTAAGTGTAAATGCCGCTGAATTTGTCCGCGAACTGCTGTGCGGGCGCCTTTTGCTGCTGCGCCTCGCGAATGAGCGTGATGATTTTTTGCAGTGCGCTTTCGGCGGCGGCCTTTGTGACCAGAATTTCCACTGCGCCCCAGAGATTGATGGTTCCGGCCAGGACGGCGTCGCCGACACTTTTTCCAACCGGCGTGGCTTCACCGGTAAGATTCGACTCATCAGCGGCGGTCGCGCCCACGGCAATTTCTCCATCCACGGGAAATTGCGCGCCGGGCTTGATGAGCAACTTCATCCCCGGCCGCAAATTTTGCACGGGCACTTCGCGCTCGCGGTGCTGGTCGTCGAGCGCGGTGGCGGTCTTTGGAACGTCGCGGAAGAGCGAGCGGATTTCCTTTTGCGTCCGGCCAAACGCAAAATGTTCCAGGGCTCCGGAAAGGGAAAACAAGAACAGGAGCGTTGAGCCTTCCACCCACGCGCCGATGCTGGCCGCACCGACGGCAACGGCGAGCATGAGAAAATGCACGTCAATCGCGCGCTTTTGGAGGCGTTCCCAGACTTCGCCCGCCGTGTAAAAACCGCCCGCAAGGTAAGCCGCGACAAAAAGGAAAATCCTGAACGGTGCGGGCGAAAAAAACCCAGCCAGCCCGAAGATGCCGCACAAAGCTGCTGCGGCAAGCTGGGGTTTCCATTCGTCAACGTCATGATCTTCGTCCGGCAGTTCGATCTCGCGCGGGACGATTTTAGGAAGTGGAAAATCACGCCAGCGCCAGAATTTTGGCGCCGTCGGACACGTGATGCGTGCGATGGTCGTGCTCGCGCCGTCGTGCTGAATCGTAATTTTCTTTCGTTCAGATTCGGACAACGGCGAGCCGCAGACGGCGCATTCGCTTTTACCGCTCAACAAAGTGCAGGCGTGGCCGGTGTCCGCCGTCTGGACGGATTGAAGTTTTTCCGTAAGGCGCTGCGTCAACTTTTCCATTCCGTCCTGCGGGATGCGGCCCAGTGTGGCGACGGAAATTTTCTGCTGCGCGGAATCAATCGTCACGGCTTCCAGCGCCGGTTCCTCGGCAAGCGTGTCCACGACGGAACGCGCGAGGCAGGATTCAGTCTCGCTGCGGGCCACACTTGATTTGCCGGTCGCAGAACTCATCACCAATGTATTTTTAACAAATTGCGCCACTTGACGCGATGCAAAAAAAGCTGAGGAAAAGCCAATTTATGCATTTAGTTTTAACTGTTCGATTTCGTGCTCGTTTGGCAGCTTTGTGTTGTACTCTTTAAAAAACAATTTATGACGAGCAATACTCCTTTGACTTCCAACCAACCAATCCTTTCATGGGTTCAGGAAATAGCCGCACTTTGCCAGCCGGATAAAACCCACTGGTGCGACGGCTCAGACGCTGAGGATAAATTAATGCGCGAGCGGATCGTTGAGTCCGGTGCTGGCCGCTGGCTCAACGAAAAACTGCGCCCGAATTCCCTGCTCGTCCGCAGCGACCCGCGCGACGTGGCACGCGTCGAACAGCGCACGTTCATCTGCTCGCAATCGCCGAAGGACGCCGGCCCGACGAACAACTGGGAAGCGCCCGCCACGATGAAGGCCAAGCTCAACGGCCTGTTTCACGGCTGCATGAAAGGCCGCACACTTTACGTCATCCCGTTCAGCATGGGGCCGATCGGTTCACCCATCGCGCAATACGGCATCGAGATTTCTGACAGCCCCTATGTCGTCGCCAACATGCGCATCATGACGCGCATGGGCGCCGGCGTTTATCCGCAGATTGATAAGACTGGCACGTTCGTCAAGTGTCTCCACTCCGTCGGCAGCCCGCTCGCAACCGGCGCGAAAGATGTGCCATGGCCGTGCAATCCCGAGCATACTTATATTTCCCATTTTCCCGAAGACCGGCTCATCATGAGTTTCGGCTCCGGTTACGGCGGCAACGCGCTGCTCGGTAAAAAATGCTTTGCGCTGCGCATCGCCTCGGCGATGGCGCGCGACGAAGGCTGGATGGCGGAACACATGCTCATTCTCGGCGTGAAGGAACCGTCCGGCAAAAAGACCTACGTCTCCGCCGCGTTCCCGAGCGCGTGCGGCAAGACGAATTTCGCCATGATCATCCCGCCGAAACAGCTCAAGGAAGAAGGCTGGGAAGTCACCTGCATCGGCGACGACATTGCCTGGATCAAGCCCGGAGCAGACGGCTATCTTCACGCCATCAATCCGGAAGCCGGCTTTTTCGGCGTCGCACCAGGCACTTCTTATAGCAGCAATCCGATGGCGATGGATTCCATCAAGCGCGACACGATTTTCACCAACGTCGCGCTCACCGACGATGGCGATGTGTGGTGGGAAGGCATGACGAAAACTCCGCCCGCACATTTGATTGACTGGAAAGGTAAAGATTGGACTCCGGATAAAAAGGATGCCGACGGCAAGCCTGTCGTGACCAGCCACGCGAACAGCCGGTTCACCGCGCCCGCAAAAAATTGTCCGATCATTGATCCCGACTGGGAAAATCCCGAAGGCGTGCGAATCAGCGCGATGATTTTTGGCGGCCGTCGCGCGACGACGATGCCCTTGATTTTCCAGGCGTTCAACTGGGTTCACGGCGTTTATCTCGGCGCGACAGTCGGCTCGGAGATGACCGCCGCCGCCGCCGGCACGCTCGGACAGGTGCGCCGTGATCCGATGGCCATGCTTCCGTTCTGCGGCTACAACATGGGCGATTATTTTGCGCACTGGCTCGAAATGCGCCGGCTCGTGAAACATCTGCCACGCATATTCCACGTGAACTGGTTTCGCAAAAGCGCCGACGGGAAATTTCTCTGGCCCGGTTACGGCGACAACATGCGCGTGCTGAAATGGATGGTACAGCGCTGCCAGCCGGGCGCGCACGCGATCGAGACATCCATCGGCTGGGTGCCGGAATATCAGGACCTCGACTTGCGCGGATTGGAAAGTGAAATGACCCCGGAGAAATTTGCCGAGGCTCAACGGATTGACACCTCCGAATGGCATCGCGAGCTCGTGATGCAGGACGAGCTGTTCATCAAACTCTACAGCCAGTTGCCGAAGGAACTCATCTTCCAGCGCGAACTGCTCATCTCGCGGCTGTAATTAAGCCAGAAGCGACTTGGCTTTCGCCAAAGCCTCGTCGAGCTTGCTCGCGTCCTTGCCGCCGCCGCGCGCGTTGTCCGGCTTGCCGCCGCCTTTCCCGCCGACGATGGGCGCGATGGTTTGAATAATTTTCCCGGCTTGAACTTTTGCCGTGAAATCGGACGTGACCGCCGCAATCAATGAAACCGCGCCAATGCTCGCGCCACCCAAAACAATCACGCCTTTGAACTGCGATTTCAACGCATCCGCAATCGTCTGCAACGTGTCGCCGTCAGCCGCGCCGAGATTGGCAATGATGGCGGGAACTCCGCTAAGCATTTGCACTTTCGCGAGCAAATCTTTCGCGCTGCCAGCGGCCTCGCGTTGTTGTGCAGACTTGAGTTGCTTTTCCAATTCCTTCTGATGTGCAAGCAACGCTTCAATCTTCTTTTCCATCTCGCCAACGGGTGAATTGATTTTCCCTGCAACATTTTTGATAAGTTGCAATTGCTCGTTCGCCAGATCGTAAGCCGTCAGGCCGGCAACTGCCTCGATGCGCCGGACGCCGGCGGCAATGGCGCTTTCGCCGACGATGCGGAACAAGCCGATCTCGCCCGTCGCGCGCGTGTGCGTGCCGCCGCAGAGTTCCATGGAATAACCATCCAGCTTGCCGGCGGCGCCGCCGATTTGGACGACGCGCACGGTGTCGCCGTATTTGTCGCCGAAGAATTGCATCACGTCCTTGCGGTGCTTCACGTCGGCGTGGGCGACTTCCGTCCACGAGACGCCGGCGTTTTCGAGGATGCGTTCGTTGACGAGCTTCTCGATGTCGGCGACCTGCGCGGGTGTGAGCGGCGCGCTGTTGAAATCGAACGTCAGCTTGTCCGGCCCGACGAAGGAACCTTTCTGCGAAGCTTCCTTGCTCGCGACTTCGTGCAAGGCCCAGTGGAGCAAATGCGTGACGGTGTGATGCCGCTGGATTGCATTGCGACGCGACTTCTCGACGGCGAGCGTGACACCGGCACCAATCGCCGGGGCGTCGCCGCCTTCGACGAAGTGCAAAAATGTATTGCCGGATTTCTGCGTGTTGGTGACGCGCCAGAGGTGGCCGCTGCCGGTCAATTCGCCGGTGTCGCCGACCTGGCCGCCCATCTCGGCGTAGCACGCGCTGGTGTCGAGGATGACGGCGGTCTTGTCCTTGAGCGAGACGACTTCCAAAACTTTGGCCTGAACCGCAAGGTTCTCGTAGCCGATGAACTTGGTGGGCGTGGTGGTCTCGATTTGCGAGAGGGAAATGACTTCCTTCTTCTGCGCGGCGCGGGCGCGGGCTTTTTGTTCGTTCATCAATTTGTTCCAGCCGTCAACATCCACCGTAAAACGAACCTCCTTCGCCATAATTTCCGTCAGATCAAGTGGAAAGCCAAAAGTATCGTAAAGACGGAAAGCCTCTTCTCCAGGAAAGACACAAAGCTTATAAAATTCATCCGCAGCAGACTGATCCGCGAATTCATAGTTGAATGTAACTTCATCATATTTCGGGATTAAATCGGGATTGGAAATCTCGTTGCCATGCTTATCGGTGGCGTGCAATTCAACTTTGTCCCATAAACGTGGATTGTTTTTTTGAAGTCCGATGAAAACTTTGTTGGTTACCCTTCCAATCGCCTTAATAAATTCCGAAACACCAGCATCAATCGTTCTATTAAACGCCTCTTCCTCGGTGCGGATAGTTTCCTGCACCTGCTTCTTGCGCGCGCGGATTTCGGGGAAGATGTCGCCGAAGTTGTCGGCCACCACGTCCACGAGCTTGTAGAAAAAGGGTTCCTTGAAGCCGAGCGTGCGGCCGTAGCGGACGGCGCGGCGCAGGATGCGGCGCAAAACGTAGTTCCGATCGTTGTTGCCGGGCTGGATGCCGTCGGCGATGGCAAAACTCAGGGTGCGGATATGGTCGGCAATGACCCGGAAGGCGATATCTATGGCAATTTGGCCGTATTCCAGCGATTTATGGGTGTCCCCCGATGTCCCGTNNGTCCACAGGTCTTCCGTGGGCGTCCACAGGTCTTCCGTGGGCGTCCACAGGTCTTCCATGGGCGTCCACAGGTCTTCCATGGACGTCCACAGGTCTTCCGTGGATGTCCACAGGTGCTTCGTGGACGCCCACCGATGACGCGTGGACGCCATTTGGGAGGGTGCTGCCGTAGGTTTTCCCGCTCATTTTCTCCAAAACATCGAAAATCGGGCGGAATATGTCGGTCTCGTAGTTGGAAATCTTGGCGTTGGTGAATTCGGTGAAGTTCTTCGTGCCTTGTATAATGGAGGTGACGCGCTCGAAACCCATGCCGGTGTCCACGTGCTTGGCCGGGAGCGGGGAAAACGTGCCATCGGGATTGGCGTTGAACTGGATGAAGACGAGGTTCCATATCTCGATGCAGCGGGCGTCGCCCTGGTTGACAAGACTGCCGCGGGTGTCGCCGCCGGGTGTGAGGTCCACGTGAAGTTCGCTGCAAGGGCCGCATGGCCCGGTGTCGCCCATCATCCAAAAATTGTCCTTTTTGTTTCCATAAACGATGTGGACGCCGGGGTCGAGATCGACGGCGCGGAATTTCTCGGCCCAATAATTCCATGCTTCCTCGTCGCGTTCGGAGGGGTCGCCTTTGGATTTGTCGGGGTTGTAGATGGTGGCGTAAAGCCGCTGCGGCGGAAATTTCCACTTGTCAACGACGAGTTCCCACGCCCAGTCAATGGCCTCGCGCTTGAAATAATCGCCGAAAGACCAGTTGCCGAGCATCTCGA
>PKZR01000442.1 GCA_003133815.1 Limisphaerales bacterium
TTATCGCTGGGTCATCTGTGCGCTGCTGTTTTTTTCCACGACCGTCAATTACATGGACCGTCAGGTCATCAGCTATCTCAAGGAATTCTTTTGCACGCCGCTAGAACAGGGCGGCTTCGGCTGGACCAATTCGGATTATGCCAATGTCACCACGGTGTTTACCGGTTTTTACGCTGGCATGACCATTCTTGCCGGCTGGGTCATTGACAAAATCGGCACCAAGCTCGGCCTCGCCTTGTCGCTGATTGTTTGGTCGATTTTCGGAATTCTCAATGCCTTTGTCGGCAACCTGACGTGGATGCACATGATCGTGCGCAGCTTGTTCGGCATCGGCGAGGCGGGCAATTTCCCCGCCTCCATCAAGACCGTGGCCGAATGGTTTCCCAAACGCGAACGCGCCCTGGCCACCGGCATTTTCAACAGCGGCGCGAACGTTGGCGCGATGATCAGCGCGCTTTTCGTGCCGTGGTGCCTCATCCATTTCGGCGATCAGCAGGGCTGGAAAATGGCCTTCATCCTCACCGGTGCCGTCGGCTTCATCTGGCTCATTTTTTGGTTCCTGTTTTACGCCCCGCCCGGACAGCACAAACTGATTTCCAAAGCTGAATACGATTACAACCACAGCGACCGCGACGAATCCCCGGCCCTGGAAAAACAGGATGACAAATCCGGCAAAAAAGTTTCGGTCTCGCTTGTTTCTTTCTCCGGCCGGATGTCGCAGGCGGAATTCGTCGGCATCAGCAGCATGATTATTTTCCTGTGCCTGTTCGTTTATTTTATTTCGACCATGTTCCCCAGCCTGAACCATAACACTGCGTTAATTTTGTATGGCACAGTTGGCCTGGTCGCTTTTGGAGTAAGCCTAGCCACGCAAGTGCGTCGCTGGCACGACCTCGGCAAATCCGGCTGGGGCGCGCTGCTCAATCTGCTGCCCGGCGTCGGCACACTGATTTCAATTCTCATCCTCGCCACGCGGCCCACCGTTGCCACCGCCAATCAATTCGGTAATTCCGCCAAGCCGGGCCTGCTGGGCTACCGGCAGACGTGGGCGTTTTTCTTTGGAAAATTTTTCACCGATGGCGTCTGGTGGTTCTACCTGTTCTGGCTGCCGGATTATTTGCACAAACAATTCGGCATGACCAAGCACGAGATCATGCTGCCAACCTTCATCGTCTATGGCGTGGCCATTGTCGGCAGCGTTTACGGCGGCAGCATTCCGCTCACATTAATGAAGCGCGGCATGCCCACTTATCAGGCCCGCATGACCGCGATGTTCATCATCGCCCTGTTTCCCTTGACCGTTTTGACCACGCAGTATTTTGCGAATGTGAATCAATTCGGCCATTACGCTTCCACGCTGGCGGTTGCCATCATCTGCATCGGCGCGGCGGCGCATCAGGCGTGGTCGGCAAATTTGTTCACGACCGTCTCCGACATGTTCCCAAAAAAATCCGTCGGCTCCGTCACCGGCATCGGCGCGATGGCTGGCGGACTCGGCGGCGTGATCGTCCTCAAACTTTCCGGCACGCTGGCGGACACCTTCAAAGAGAATCCGCAGCACGCTTATCTCATCATGTTCGCCGTTTGCGCGTTGAGTTATCTCACCGCCTGGGGCTTGATGAAAGCCTTTGTGCCGCGCCACAAACCCATCACGGATTTGTAAAAAATTCTGCAAAAAAAAAAGCCCTTTGAAGATTTTGTCTTCAACGGGCTTTGGGGCGTTTGCCGCCGTCAATCAAATCGTCTGGCTCAAATAACCGCCGTCCACCCGGATATCCGTGCCGGTGACAAACGAACTCGCCGAGTGCGACGCGAGAAAAACGCACGCGCCGATGAGTTCCTTGGATTCGCCGAAACGGTTCATCGGCGTGTGGCCCCAGATTGCCTTCGTGCGCGCCGTGGGTGAACCGTCGTCGTTGAACAACAGCTTGCGATTTTGCTCCGCCGGAAAAAATCCAGGCGTGATGGTGTTCACCCGCACGCCTTTGGTGGCCCACTCGCGCGCGAGAAATTGCGAGAGGTTCAGCACCGCCGCCTTTGCCGCGGAGTAGCTCATCACTCGCGACAGCGGCAAGTGCGCCGACACGCTGGCGATATTGATGATGCTGCCTTTGCCGCGCTGGCACATGCCCGGCCCGAATTCCTGGCAGGGCAAAAATGCGCCGCCGATGTAATTCAAATCCAGATTCGCGTTGAGCGCCTCCAGCGAAATTTTTTCGAATGGATTTTCTGCGGTGACCGTCACCTTCGGATCGTTGCCGCCGGCGGCGTTCACCAAAATCGTCGGCGCACCCAGCGCGGCTTCGATTTTCTTGTGCGCATCAGCGAGACTGGCGCGTGAGCTGGCGTCGCAGGTGAAAAACGCCGCGTTGCCGCCGGCATCTTTGATGGCTTTGACGCGGGCTTGGCCGCGTTCTTCGTTGCGCCCGAGCACGGCGACTTTTGCGCCGGCGGCCGCGAGGCCGTCAGCCAATGCGCCGCCCAGCACGCCCGTCGCGCCGATGACCACGGCGACTTCGCCTTTGAGTGAAAAGATTTCAGATGTATTCATATTTTATTTTGTTGGTAGGGCTGACCTGCGGGTCAGCCAAGGCGGCGCAGCAGCACCGTCCCACCTGATTTAATTTTACCGCTGCACCCGCGCACCGCCGCCGCCAATGGTTTTTTCCACTTCCTTGCGGGTGGCCATGCTCGTATCGCCGGGCGTGGTCGAGGCCAGCGCACCGTGCGCGGCGCCGTATTCAACCGCCTTCTGCGCGTCGTTGAATTCCATGAAACCGAATTGCACGCCGGAGGCAAAGCTGTCGCCGCCGCCGACGCGGTCGAGGATTTCGAGGCCGGGATACTGCTTGCTCTCGTGAAATTTGCCGTCGTGCCAGAGAATCGCACTCCAGTCGTTCTTCGTCGCCGTGATGACATGGCGCAGCGTGGTCGCGGCAACCTTGAAATTCGGAAATTCTTTCACGGCCGTCTCGATCATCGCCTTGAACGCGTCTGTTTCGATGTGCCCAAGCGTTTCCTGACCTTTGACGGCAAAGCCGAGCGACGCGGTGAAATCCTCTTCGTTGCCGATCATCACGTCCACATACTTCGCGATCTCGCGATTCACCTCCTGCGCCTTCTTGAGGCCGCCGATGGTTTTCCAGAGCGACGGGCGGTAGTTCAAATCGTAACTGACAATCGTGCCATATTTTTTGGCGGCTTTGACGGCCTCGACGGTCAATTCAGCCGTCGAAGCCGAAAGCGCTGCGTAGATGCCGCCGGTGTGAAACCAGCGCACGCCGACTTTGCCGAAGATATGATCCCAATCAATGTCGCCGGGCTTGAGCTGCGAGGCGGCGGTGTTGCCACGATCGGGATTGCCGACCGCGCCGCGAATGCCGAAGCCGCGTTCGGTGAAATTCAAACCGTTGCGAACGGTGCGGCCAATGCCATCGTCTTCGCGCCACTTGATGAAGTCGGTGTCCACGCCGCCCTGCATGATGAAGTCCTCGATGAGATGGCCGACCTCGTTGTCCACAAACGCGGTGACGAC
Organism: Limisphaerales bacterium; assembly: GCA_003133815.1. Lineage (GTDB taxonomy): Bacteria > Verrucomicrobiota > Verrucomicrobiia > Limisphaerales > UBA11358 > UBA11358. The sequence goes on from PKZR01000442.1 coordinate 3,536, forward strand.
GGCGGTTTTGTAACCAAAACATTTGCGCAGTCCGCGCGAGGTGTTGTATTCGCCGCCGCCTTCCCACGCAGTGAACGAGCGCGCGGTGCGGATGCGCCCTTCGCCGGGGTCGAGCCGCAGCATGACTTCGCCGAGCGAGATTTGATCGTATTTGCAGGTGGATTTTTCGCGTAGTTGAATTGCCATAAAGTTTCCAGATTCTAATGAAAAAACGTGAACGAACTCAAATACAATGATTCGCGCAAAATGTTCAACGCTGAAAATCCTTCGCCCATGGGAATGGGAGATTGCCCCTCGCCCATCGGATGGGAGAGGGATTATCCATTTGCAATAATGGAATCATTTAATGCCCGAATAATTTGGGAAATGTGGTTGCGGTCAAAACTCTTATATGCAGTTACTTCACCGCCTGCTGTCTTCAATACTATTTTGAAGGCGCGCTTTTTGTAATTGATGAAGTTTAGTGAGCCTGCGATGCCGAGCATCAGGAGGCCTATAACTCCCGCACCAACCACGACCCAGAAACTGAACTCAAAAAAAAGCCAACAGAAAAAACCTGCGCCGATAATAAAAAGTCCTATCAACGTGAAAATGCCACCCAAAATGGTTCTCATAGGATCTGCTGACTTTATGTCGACAACTTCTTCTGATTCTACAGCTTCAATTGATGTAATGCCACGCATAGCGAATGTTTTTGTTCCAACTACAAATCTCGCATTTGTCACCATGATGTCCCCGTCTTGAAAAAATTTAGACTCGTCTGCTGATACACTGGCTGCAAAACTGGTAGAAGCTGGTGTTTGCCCGCGAGTGCGAATCGGAACCTCAATTGTCTCTTTACAAGCCGGACATTCAGTCAACTGATTGGCCAACTCGCTAGGCGCATCAATCGGCTGATTGCATTTTGGGCATGAAAAATTAATTTCTGGCATAAGAACAGCGCCGTCGGCGCGACCTCTTGTAGAACCAAACCCAAACCAAATCAAGCTCCTTGCGGAGGGCCACCATTGCGAACGGCCACCGTTGCGAACGGCCATAAATTCGTAGGAGTCGAGGTGACGAGACTCAAATCAAAAAATCAGAGACTCCTTACGTCGTCTCCTACAAGTAAATTTTCCAGCGCCGCGACACCACCCGTTGCAGTCGGCCACCAGCGGAGCGGCATTTCATATATCGTAGCAGCCGACGTGAGTCGGCTCTGATCTCAAAATGAGCGAACTCACGTTCGCTGCTACGGAATCGTTTCCGGCGGTTCCGCCCCTGTCCGTCTTCGCTTCGCCACGCCGCGACAGGATGGAGCAGGCCACTGGGTTTGCCGGCCAGGGGCGGGACTGTCAATAAATGGGGAAAACGCCCGGGATTTTGGTGAAATGGTGCCGGAAACCGGTCATTTCGTTGAAAACTCCCCGCCAATCGTCAATTTGACCCCAAAATCGTCGATTTGGGCGGTTTAATCGTTAATTTGACCCCGCCATTCGTCGTTTTGGCGGTTCCATTCGATGATTTGGGGTCGTTATTCGTCGTTTTGACCCCGTTGATCGTCAATTTGGGCGTTTTATTCGTGAATTCGGAGGCTCCATTCGATGAAAAAATGACTCCATTCGATGATTTGACCCCGTTGACCGTTAATTCGCCCGGGTCATTCGTGAATTCGGCAGGCTCCGTTCATCAATAAAACCCCGCCGTTCGTGAAATTTACTACGCGGCGGGTGAATTGAACGGTTTCTCACACCTGCACCGATTTGAAATCAGCCAAATTCCACGCCGTCTCGCCGACTTCGTGCGCGAGGTGGTTGAGTTCCTCGATTTCCGCCTTGGTAAAGAGCAAGCCGCCATGCTGCTTGGACAAGCCGCCCCAGCGCGCTTCCGGCTGACCGGGCAACAGGCACTTCTCGTTGCCGTGACCGAGCACGTCTTCGATGATCGCCTTCACGTTCTGGATTTGCGAACGGCCTTTGACGTAGTCGTTGCCCTTCATCGCGTCGGGATGGATGACTTGAAAATAAAACGTCGAGCCGCGCTTTTCGCCGTCGCCGCCGCGCGACGTGCCGCGGATTTCCGGGAGCGAACCGCCGATGTAGCCCGCGTAAAGCTCGTCAATCAAACCAAGGCCATAGCCCTTGTGTGCGCCGAACGGCAGCAACGCGACTGCCTTGTTCGGATCGGTCGTCGGATTGCCCTCGGCATCCACGGCGGCACCGGGCGGAAGTTGTTTGCCTTCGCGTTTCATCACCTGCACGCGGCCCATTGCGATGGTCGAGGTCGCCCAGTCGATCACGATGGGAAAACCGATCGCGTCCTGTGTCGGGAACGCCCACGAATGCGGGTTCGTGCCCATCGTCGGCGTCTTGCCGCCGAACGGCACGACTTCGGACGTGGCCGAGGTGCAGTTCGTGTAGGCGAGGTAGCCCTTGAGCGCGACATCCATGACGTAGCCGCCGCCCCAAAGATAATGCGTCGCGTTGTCCACGCTCACCATGCCGACGCCGTATTTGTCCGCGAGCTTCATGCAGGTGTCCATCGCTTCATACGCGACAGCCTGGCCGAGCTTGTTGTGGCCGTTCCAGATTTCGGCGGCGGCGAAGCGCGACGGCAGCTTCTCGATCTTCGCGCCGGGCGTCCAGCGGCCGACCTTGCTGCCGAACAACTCGTCGAGGTGCAGCGCCTTGATGGCGTTGTGCGTGCGGATGCCGTAATACGCGGCGCTGGCGCAAAACCGCGCACCGGCGGCGGCCTCGGCGGCATCGTAACCGCGCTTGAGATACGCCTTCGTGACGAGGGAATCGTGTTTTTCTTTGGGAATGATGTAGTAGGTTTTGGGCATAAAAAATTTATTTCAAATCGGGGCTATTGAGAATTTCAAAACCAAATTGGCGAATAAGAGAATAATGTGGATTTGTTAATTCGCGTCTTTGCGTTCCATATTTCGTTGTTGTGGTCAAAGTTCCAACGCTGGCTCGCAACAATATAGTTTCCTTTTTTGGATTCGGATCAACATGCGCTCCGCCATCTTGGTCTGCTGCGGCCATGACTATATCTCGTCTTGAAAAACGCTGGCCCGCCATGTAAATGACTTCATTCCACCACTCTTCAATTGATAAATATTTTTTGTCTGGTGAATTTCCTAATGGAGGAACAAAACCAAATGGACCAATGCCTACGCCAAACATTATTGTTTCGGTTAAAACACCAGCAACAGCTTCGGGTTCTGGTTCAAGTTTTGAAAAGGTTGACAAAAGTTTTGCAGAATTTCTCAAAGCAAGTTGGCCAAGAAGCGAATGGCTGTTTGGCAACTTTTCATGAATTAAAACTCGCAGAGCGACAGCGATATGAAGAGCGGCTTCGTGTGAGCCGGCATCATAATTTCGGCAAGAATTATCAATAAGCCGCAGCTGTGTCTGGAGTTGTTCTCTGGTAACCATGATTAGTTTCAAATCACTTTCTTCACCGGCACTTCGGGATTCACCTGCGCGATGGGTTTTTCGCCGTTCATGGCGAGGATGAGATTTTTCACGGCGCAGGTGGCCTGGCGCACCACGCTTTCGTAAGTGCGCGACGCGACGTGCGGCGTGCAGACGACGTTCGGCAGCTTGAGCAGCGGATGATCCGCCGCCGGCGGCTCGTGATCCAAAACGTCCGTGCCGTAACCGCCCACCTGACCGGATTTCAACGCGGCGACCATGTCGTTCGTGTTCACGACTTCGCCGCGCGCGCAGTTCAAAATCAATACTCCCGGCTTCATCTTCGCAAAAGACTTCGCGGAAATCATGTCGCGCGTCTCCGGCGTGAGGTTCGTGTGCAGCGAAAGATAATCACTTGCGGCAAAAACTTCGTCGAGTGATGCGGCGCGTTTTACGCCATGTTCATTGGAAAATTTCTCATCCCAATAAACGTCGAAGCCAATCACTTTCATGCCGAACGCCTTCGCGCGAATGGCAACTTCCTTGCCGATGCGACCAAGCCCGACAATGCCGATGGTCTTTTCCAAAAGTTCGTGGCCGGTCTTGCGTTTCCAACCGCCGCTGCGCGTGGAATCGGTGTGGTAGAGAAGATTTTTTTCAAGCGAAAGCAGCAGCAGGAAGGTGTGTTCCGCAACGGTCGTGTGATTCACTCCGGGCGTGAAGAGCAGCGGAATGCCGAATTCGGTGCAGGACTTCACATCAATCTTGTCCACGCCGATACCGTATTTGCTCAAGACCTTGAGCTTCGGACGTGCCTTTTCTAAAACCTTGCGCGTGATGGCATCGTCGCCGCAGATATAGCCATCCACATCACCAACGAGCGTGAGCGTGTCCGCCTCGTTCAGCGGGCCGCGGGCAGTGATGATTTCCCAGCCGGTCTGCTTGAGCAAATCGTGATGTGCACCGGGCGTGTCCTGAAAGGAAGTTGTCGTCAAAAGGATTTTCATGGAGGGGAAGTTTAGAAAATCCACCGCGCCGGGTCAAAAAAATTAACCCCGAACATTTGCCGGGGTTTGCTTTAAAGCCCGATAATTTTAACCCGCACCCAAGTCGGAATGCGCCATGGAATTCAGGCGAGCCTGCGCATGTTCGGAGATATGTGTGAAGACCATGGAAACACGATAGCCAACGTGCTTGTTGCCGGAACAGGCGATGACGACACCGCTGCACTGAAGCTTGCTGCCGTCATGCGGTGATTGCAGCGCAACGGTCATTTCAGTCCATTCGTTAAAGGGCGTCGGACTGCGAAACTCAATTCCGCTTTTATGGACAGAGACCGCATCAGTGGAAAGTTCCAACCGGGATTGGCGGCCTTCAATCGTCAATTGGTGTTTTGTATAATCAATACTGTCAATTTTTCTCGCACTCATAATCAATTTAAAGATAACACCCTCCTGCCAATCGTCAAATGACATTCACCATTCAATCACGGCCGCACCCCAGGTTAATCCCGCGCCGAAAACAACGAGTAAAATCAAATCGCCGCGTGAAACTTTTCCAGCGGCAACGGCTTCGTCCAGAGCAATCGCCACGGAGGCGGCGGAAGTGTTTCCATATTTGTGGAGATTGACAAACAATTGTTCCGGCGTCGCTTTCAGGCGTTCGCCGACGGCGTCAATGATGCGCTGGTTGGCCTGATGCGGGATGACGCACTTGATTTTGGTGATGTCTACATCGCAACGGCGCATCGCCTCATTTGCTGCGGAAACCATTGCGTTCACGGCGTTCTTGAAAGTCTCCTTGCCGTCCATGCGGAGAAAATGCAGACCGTCCGCAACGGATTTCGCAGTGGCCGGACAAGCGCTGCCGCCGCCGGGCATCGAAAGCAAATCGGCCTTGTTGCCATCCGCACCCATCACAGCGGTGAGCAGGCCGTGGGAATTTTCGCGGTGCTGCAAAATAGCCGCGCCAGCGCCATCGCCAAAAAGAACGCAGGTGTTGCGATCTTTCCAGTTTACGATGGACGAAAGCTTTTCCGCGCCGATGACGAGAACCGTTTCATAGCTGCGAGACAAAATAAATTGCTGGCCGATTTCCAATGCGTAAATAAAACCAGAACATGCGGCTTCAATGTCGAACGCCGCCGCGCGCGCCGCGCCGATCTTGCGCTGCACGAGGCATGCGGTCGATGGAAACGGCATATCGGGCGTGAGTGTGGCAACGATAATCAAATCAATATGGTCGGCGGTAACACCGGCCATTTTCATTGCGCGTTCGGCTGCATTCGCGGCCAGGTCGGAAGTAAATTCATTCGAGGCGGCAATGCGGCGTTCCTTGATGCCGGTGCGCGAAGTAATCCATTCGTCCGAGGTCTCGACCATTTTTTCGAGTTCGGCGTTCGTGAGAATTCTCTCCGGCACATACGAGCCGACGCCGGTGATGGAACAGGGACGGCCCCGAAAATCGTGCTTGGCGCGCGGATTTTTGAATTTGGCCTTCATGCGGGAACTACGGCTCTGGGATTGTCGGCGGCAATTAATTTTTCGTTCGCGCGGGCAATTTCTGCCGCGATGGTCTGGTTGACCTGATGCTGCAAAGCTTCGACGGTCACGCGCAGGGCGCTGGCAACGGCGCGTTCGCGCGCCGAAGCGTGCGCCTTGAAAACCATGCCGTTGAAACCGAGCAAGGGAGCGCCGCCGTGGACTTCCGGATCCATGCGCTTGCGAATCGCCTGAAACGCGTCCTTCGCCAGAAAGGCCCCGATTTGCCGTTTGGCATTACTCATCAGTTCGCGCTTGAGCATCGAGAACATCGCGATGGCCAGGCTCTCGGAAGTTTTCAAAACGATGTTGCCAACAAAGCCGTCGCAGACAACGACATCAACGTGATCCTTGAACAAATCGTGCCCCTCGACGTTGCCAATGAAATTCAAATCAAGCTTCTGGCAAAGCTTGAACGCCGCGAGCGATAGGTCATTGCCCTTGGATTCTTCCGTGCCAATGCTCAAGACGCCGACGCGCGGTTTTTTCCGGCCGAGAACGTCGCGCGAATAGACGTTGCCCATCACCGCAAATTGCGCGAGGTGGAACGGCTTGCATTCGACATTCGCACCCGCGTCCAAGAGAACAAATTCATTTCCCTGGCGCGGAATGACCGTCGCAATGCAGCCACGATCCACACCGTCAATACGCCCGACCTTGAAAGTCGCCGCCGCAAAAATTCCACCAGTATTGCCGAGCGAAATAAGTGCATCTGCCTCGCCGTCGCGGACAAGCTCTGCGGCGCGGGCTATGGAGGAATCTTTTTTCTTTCGAAGCGCGACGACCGGCTTCTCGTCCATTGTCACGACCTCACTCGTGTGGATGACCTTGACGCGATGGTCACGAAAGCCGCGCGGCGGCAGTGAGGCGTGGATGGCAGACTGATCACCAACGAGATAAAGCGCGGTGATTTTTTTGCTGGCCTCAAGCGCCAGTTTTGCGCCTGCGATGACGACCCCGCAACCGTGGTCGCCGCCCATGACATCCACTGCGATTCGCATAGCGAAATAGCTTTAAATTTTGCGCTGGGAAAAATCGAACAGCGATCTTTTCTTCAACTCAAAAACCCAAAACCAGAAACCAAAAAAATCACGCACCCGCCGTGACAGTCAAGACCTGGCGGCCTTTGTAAAAGCCGCACGCCGGACAAACGCGGTGCGGAATGTATGGCTCGGCGCACTGCGGACATTTGCCAATCTGCGGCAAAGCAAATACGCTGTTATAAGCGCGGCGCTGACGCATCCGGCTTTTCGAAGGTTTACGTTTTGGGACGCCCATAAAATCAATTCAAATTACAGTTTCAGTTTGTTCAGTTCAGTCCACGCGGACGGTTTCGGTTCGTGCTTATCCGCATTTTGCATGGACTTGCCGTATGTTATCTTCAATCCGCCACAGTCCGGCTTGCAAAGCGGATGTTGCGGAAACTCAAGCAGGATATCTTCCCGGACAAACGACGTCAAGTCCACGCAATCGTTCTCCACGGATACCTTTTCGTCGCCTTCAAACGGCAAATGCAGCGTCCAATTGTCCAAATCCAGCCTGCGGCTGAATTTTTTCAGGCAGCGGACGCATTCGCATTCCAATTCCATGTGCAATCCGCCCTGGACCAAAATCGCGTCGTCCATCTTTTCAATTTCAATGTCGTATTCGACCGGCTGCGTGACGCGAATCATCTCGTCGCGTACGTCCAGATCCAGTTCCTCAGGCGACAATTCGCCCCGCAATGTGACGTTGCGAGTTTCCAGATGACGTAGATTGACATTCAACGACATGATTTGATTGTGCCACAAAACACTGAAGCCCGCAGAGAAAATGTTGCCATCCATTCTCTGCGGTTAGTTTTAATTGCGAAATTTTTTCTTCAGCGCCGTTTCAACATGTGCAGGAACAAACGCTCCCACATCGCCGCCAAGACGCGCAATTTCTTTGACGATGCGCGAACTGATGAAGGTGTATGTATCTTTGGGCATCATGAAAATCGTTTCGATTTTTTCGTTCAAATTCCGGTTCATCAAGGCAAGTTGAAATTCAAACTCAAAATCCGACACGGCGCGCAACCCGCGCACAATCGCCTGCGCCTTCTGTTTCGCGGCGTATTCCACAAGGAGGCCGTCAAAGCTGTCAGCCTGGGCGTTTGGCAGGTGGGCAATCGCCTGTTTTACGAGTTCAAGCCGCTCGCCAGGCGTAAACAACGGGGATTTGCTTTCGTTTTTGGCAATGGCCACGATGACGCGACCAAATAATTTCGTGGCGCGTTGAAGCACATCCAGATGGCCGTTGGTCAACGGATCAAAACTGCCGGGATAAATCGCGGTGCGCATTTGCTTAATTAAAACCTAAAAATTTAAAATTCAAAACTTATTATTCAATTGCTCTCTCGCTGGATGATTCCGGTGAACGACGTTCCTTCGCCGGGCTTGGTGGAGGAGAAAAGCTCCTCGTCAAACGGCGATGCGCCGGGCGGACGCCATGGCACCTCGTAAATTTTTATTTCGGCGACAATGCCCTTAACTTTCACCGGCGGCAGCACGATACAAGTCGCCGCCAGTTCGGGATCGTCGCGGAGTAAATGCTTGTAAGTCGCCTCGCTGATGACGATGCGACTGCGTCCTGAAACGGCTTCAAGCCTGCTGGCAAGGTTCACTTCGCGTCCAAAAACGGTGTAATTCAAAAGATGTTCGTTCGAACCCATCAAGCCTACTGTGGCCATGCCGGTGTTGATGCCGCTGCCAAGAGTCAGAATGGCCAGCTTGGATTTTGGGCGATCTCCTCCGCCCATCATATTTTCCAATTCACGTTTTTGATTTTCTTCGACGCGTTTGAGGTTTAATTCATAAATCGCACGCTGTGCGTCAACCGCCGCGCGCACGCAAACAGCAGCGTGTTGAGCATTCGGCATGGGCGCATTCCAGAACGCCATCGCACAGTCTCCGATATATTTGTCGAGCGTGCCTTTGTGCCGCTTGATGGCGTCGGCAACAGCACCGAGGTATAGGTTCACGGTGGCGAGCGTTTCATGCGCCTCGTCGTTGATGGCGGTCTCGGCCTGCTCGCCAGACAGATTGTGTTCTCGGATGAATTCGAGCGCCTTCGCCTGGCTCTC
>PKZR01000341.1:0-3195 GCA_003133815.1 Limisphaerales bacterium
TGATGGCCCCGCCCCAGGCGATCACCTGCTGGAACAGTTCATCCAGCGCGGCTTCGCTGCGGGCCCTGGCGCCGGGCTGGGTGTAGTCCACCATGACATTGGTGTGAATATTGCCGTCGCCGGCGTGGCCGAAGCAGGCGATGGGCAGGCCGTGCTTTTTTTGCAGGCGCGCCGTAAAGCGGAACAATTCCTCCAGCCGGCCGCGCGGCACCACGATGTCCTCGTTTAACTTCGTCAACCCCGTGTCGCGCAGGGCGTAGGAAAACTCCCGGCGGATTTTCCAAATCTCCTCGCACTGGGCCGCGCCGAAGCCGGTGTCCATGAACAGCGGCTGTCGGGGGCGGACGATTTTTTCCAGTTCCGGGATTTCGCCCCGGACGGAGGCTTCCTGACCGTCCAATTCCACGATCAAATGGGCGCGGCAACCGAGCAGGCGTTCGCTGCGGGTGCGTTTGGCGGCGGCGGCCAGGGTGAATTGATCCGCCAATTCCAGGGCGCAGGGCAGAAACCCCGCCGCCAGAATGGCTTGCAGGGCGCGCACGGCGTTCTTCATCGAATCAAAGCCGATGGCCAGGTTCGCCCGGAACGGGGGCCGGGGGATGAGTTTCAGCGTGGCTTCGGTGATGACGCCCAGCAGGCCCTCGGAGCCCACGAACAGGCGGTGCAGATCAAAGCCGGTTTTGTTTTTGTGGGTGCGGCCGCCGAGCTTCACGATGTCGCCGTTGGCGAGTACGACTTCGAGGCCGAGGACGTAATCGCGGGTGACGCCGTATTTCAGGCAGCGCGGGCCGCCGGCGTTGGTGGCGATGTTGCCACCGATGGAATTATTGGCGCGGCTCGCGGGGTCGGGCGGATAGAATAAATTCTTTTTTTCCACGGCTGCCTGCAATTGTTCCGTGATGACCGCCGGCTGGACGACGGCGACAAAATCCTTTGCGTTGATCTCCAGAATACGGTTCATGCGTTCGAGCGAAAGCACGATGCCGCCGCGAATCGGCACGCAGCCGCCAACGTAGCCGTGGCCGGCGCCGCGTGCGGTGACGGGAATCTTGTTTTGATTCGCAAAGCGCAAGACTGTGGCGACACTTTTTGTCGAGCGAGGGAGGGCCACTGCGTCGGGCTGGTGCGCTGCGAACCATTTGTCTCCGGAATAATTTTTCAGGGAGGCGGTTTCAAGGATGATTTCTCCGGGCAGGATTTTTTTGAGCCGGAGCAGTTTTGAATTGGCGGAATTCATTTTTGAAAGTCGGCATCTGGTGACATTGCGTCCTCATTCAACCGGTGGGTGCGTTGAGAAATTCCTTTGCATCCGCGGCCTCGGCTTCGGGCACCTGGACGCGAATCATGGTTGCGGTTGACATGCCGCCAAGCCAGGAAGAGACGTTTTCGTTGGCAAGAAATGGATGAAATCCTGCGGCATCGAGGCGCGAGCGGATGAGCTGGGTTTCGGCGAGGTTAAACGCCGTGAAAATGGTGATGAGATTCACTTGGTGATGAATGTTGTCTCGGTCTTGTATTCAGAGACATTCTTCAAATCGGCAAAGACGATGATGCCCGCGCCGGTCTGGAGCAGGCTTTGCACCTGCACTTCCGCCTGAAAACCGACGTGCGGCTGGCCACCGGCGATGACAACCATCGTGCCGTCTGGCATATAACCGATTCCCTGCCCCTTGTCCTTGCCTTCGCGGGCGATTTTCAACTGCAACATTTCGCCGGGCAGCAAAATGACTTTCAGCGCCTTGGCAATTTCATGGATGTTGACGTAATTCACCTTTTGCAGCTCGGCAATCTTGGAAAGGTTGTAGTCGTTGGTCAAAAGCCGTGCGTTCAGGTTGCGTGCGAGGCGGACGAGCTTGTTGTCCACTTCCTTTTCCTCCGGGAAATCGCCGTCATGAATCCGGACTTCGTTGGTGGTGTTGCGCTGGATGCGGTTGAGCATTTCAAGACCGCGCCGGCCGCGCGCGCGCCTGATGGGATCGGCGGAATCGGCGACCTGCTGAAGCTCCTTAAGCACGAAACGCGGCACAATGATAAGGCCCTCGATAAATTTCGCCTCGATCAGGTCGGCGATACGCCCGTCTATGATGACGCTCGTGTCCAGCAGCAGGAGATTGTCCGGCTTGTTCTGCGGCGAGAACCGGACGTAGGGAATGATGAGCGAAAAATCCTCCTTGTTGCTGCGCATGGCGAGGATGATGCCGATGTAGCTGAAACTCAAAAACAGTCCGAGACGGATGAGCCAGCGCTGCTGTAGGTCGGCGGCATTAGGGCTAGCAGCGTCGAACAGACCGGATTTGTCTATGAGCATGGCAACGCAGGTGCCGAGCAACAGACCAAACGTAATGGCGGAGAAGGCCCGGAGCGAAAAACTTTTCAACATTTCGTCAACGGCAATCAGCAGGCCGCCGAACCCGAAGCCGATGAACATCCCATATATACCGTTATGGGAAATTGTGATGTATTCCTCGCTCTGACTGATGGCGAACCCGGCCATCGTGCAAAGGCTCAAAAATAAAATGCGAATTGCCCAGAGCGGCGTCATAATCAGTGCCTCAATTTTTGCTATTCGTTTGTATTCGGTGGTTTATGCGCCCACATGATGCCCCATAAACCGTGCCGGTTCAAATTGCTTGTTGTAATGGACAGATTGTTGGCGATGGCCTGCACGTTGGTGGCAAACTGTTCATTTTGAAGCATCGTTCCGGCAAGTCCCCTGCCCGACTTCAAATCCACCATCAAATTCGTCAGGATTTCGGTGGAGAACTCTATGTTCTTAACGGCGCTGGAAATTTCCACGCCGTTCGTCGCCAGCAGCATGTCGGCCGAGCCGGCCAGCCGGTTGAGTTCCTGCGAAAATGCCACGGCATTGCTCACCGCGAGGCTGGCCTGCGAACCATTTGTAGCGATGATGGCGTTGATGTCCCCTATCGTTCCCATCGCCTGTTCGGTGAAGGTGCGCAGGTTGCCGACCGCCACTGAAAAATTCGTGAGCGTCTGCTCGTTCAACACCACGCGCTGCAAGTCCGATACCGAGGCGTCCAGTTTCTTGGCCGTCTCGTCAATCCGCTCGATGAACCCCGACGCCGAGCGCGCGACTTCCTGTAAATTGAACGGCTCCTGGCAGTCCACATCCGCGCCATCCGTCAGAAACGGCAGCATATTCGTCGTCGGGATGACGGAGACATATTCGTCGCC